>JAIMBM010000318.1 GCA_023511475.1 Anaerolineae bacterium | reverse complement strand
GGTTTGCCCATGTGAGCTCCATCTGCGACGCGCTGCGCAGGTGCGGCCGGGGTCGCTTCGCCCACTGTTCACGGGGCACGTTCACGCCGCTTGTGTGCATGAAGAAATCCACAAACTCGACCACTCGCAGATGGTACGGGTGACAGACGAAGAACGTGAGGTACTGCTGACCATGCTCCACAAGAGCTGCGATATGCCGCTCCAGGCTAGCCATGGCCTGATCGAAATCCTGTGGGTCGGAGTATACGTGATCGTAGGGCTCAAAGTACGCCAGAAAGTTGGGGTAATACTCCCCGTAGGGCAGGTTCAGGGCCCCACAGTACCAGGAGAGGCTGTAGTGGGGAGGCGCAGCCGGCGGGCCGTACACATACGGGACCCCCATCTCCCTGGCCACCGCAAACACCTGCGGCGCCGCGTATGATGCATGCTGGCTGATGCAGGCAGGATCGCGACCGAACGTGTCCCGCAGCATCTGGCAGCCCTCGGCCTCCCGACGTCGCGCCTCGGCGACACCCTCCCACCAGTCCTTGCCCGCACAGTACTCCGGCAGGCAGGGATGCTCACCGGTCAGGGTGTGGTGACCGATGGCATGGGGCCTGAGGGCGTCGATAACGTCAAAGCGTCCGCGCTCCTTGAGAAGCCGGGCGCGGATGCCTATGAAGAAAAAGTTGCCCCGCACCCCCTCCTCGGTCATGAGGTCGGCCAGTTCCTTGATGATCGTATCGCTCCCGACCTCCGGTCCGTGATAGTAGTCCTCGACGTCAAAGCAGAGGGCAACGTCAATCTTGGCCATGGCGAATCCTCCGGGGCTGTGCAAGACAAACAAGAGAGGACCAGTCCGCGAAACCGATCAGCCCTTGATCCCCGTCAAGGCGATCCCCTCAATGAAGCGGCGCTGCAGGATGAGGAAGACGAGGAGAACGGGCATGATGGAGACCGTAGCCGCAGCCATCGTCAGATCATAGCGCGTGAGATAGCGGCCGGAAAACTTGCTGAGGCCAATGGGGAGGGTCAGCATCTGCTCCGTGTTCGTGACGATAAGCGGCCAGATGAACGACTCCCAGCTCCACATGAACGTAAAGATCGCGAGGGCGGAGAGTGCCGGTCCGCACAGGGGCAGGATGATGCGCCAGAATATGCCGGGCTCCGACGCGCCATCCATCCTGGCGGCATCGATCAGGTCATTGGGCAGGCTCTGGATGTACTGGCGCATCATAAAGATACCAAAAGCATCTACCGCCCCCGGCAGAATGAGGCCCGCATAGGTGTTGACCAAGCCCACCTGGTAGACCATGACGTATAGCGGTATCATCCGCACCTGGAACGGGATCATCATCGTGCTGAGGATGGCGATAAAGATGAAATCACGGCCCGGGAACTGGAACTTGCTGAGCGCATAGCCCCCCAGAGCGCTGGTCAGCAGCACACAGACGACGGTGACAGCAGCGACGATCACGCTGTTGGCAATATAGCGGGCAAAGGCCATCTGCTGAAACACGGTCACATAGTTGCGGAGGGTCGGGCTCTTGGGGATCCAGGTCGGCGGCACCTGTAGGATTTCGGACAAGGGCTTGAACGAGGCAGAAAGCATCCATAGCAGGGGCAGAATCATGATCACAGCCCCGGCCGTCAGCAGAAGGTGCAGGCACAGCACCCCCAACGGGCGCAGGACGGGCAGATATCCTCGCTCTAGCCGCTTGTAGGCCGTACGCATCATGCCTGACGCTCCACTAGTACTCAAAGGGGCGCTCCAGAATGCGCAGCTGGATCAGAGTGAACACAAAGATGATGGCGAACAGGACAAAGGCACCGGCCGACGCATACCCCATCGCCAGCGTCCTGAACGCCGCCTGGTAGATGTGCAGCACCAGAGTCCGCGTGCTGTGCAGAGGTCCTCCCGGAACCGTACTGCCGCCGCCCGTCATCACCCATACCTGGGTAAAGATCTGCAGGTCGCTGATAACGGCCATGACCGTGGCCAGCACGATCGTCGGGTTGAGGAGCGGTATGGTGATCTTCCAAAAGCGCTGCCACGGCCCCGCACCGTCGACCATCGCCGCCTCGTAGAACTCCCTGGGAATGGTCTGCAGCCCGGAGAGGAAGATGACCATGTAGAAGCCTATGTCCCTCCAGATGCCCACGATCGACACCGCCGGGATCGCCCAGTTTGGGTCTTTGAGCCACCCGGGGCCCTTGATACGGAACACGCTGAGAACATAGTTCACCGGCCCTGCTGACGGCTCGAGCAGCCAGCGCCACACAAACGCCGCGGCGACCATGCTGATGACCACCGGCACGAAGTAGACCGTCCGGTAGAGGCCGCGCGCGACGACCGACGCGCTGTTCAGGGCAATCGCCAGCACGAGCGAGAGCACCAGGGTGACGGGGACCATGAGGAGCACGAACCGGCCGGTGTTGCTCAGCGAGCGCAGGAACAGAGGCTCGCGGAGGATATCGGCATAGTTCCTCAGGCCCACGAAGTAGCGGTGCGCCGCCGCGCCTAACGTCCAGTCGAAGAGGCTCATGACAAAGGCATAGACGATAGGCGCGACAACGATGACCAGGAAAAAGAGGAGCGACGGCGCCAGAAAGGCATAGGCCCACAGAGTGCGGCGACGGCTCGGCGTCAGACGCATAAAACACCTCTCGGCCGGAAGGCGGCAGGCAGAGCCTCAACCGGCCCTGCCCGATCGTGCATCCCGGGGCCTCCCTGCCGGGCAAATGCCCCGGGCAGGGAGGCGGGCAATCGTTACAGACCGAACTTTTTCTTGTACAGGGCTCGCTCTTCCTCAGCGCCCTGCTTCACGGAGGCTGCTACGTCGGCATTCTGCAGAACGATCCGGTCCCAGATCGCCTGCCGAATGGTCCACACATCGTCCCATCCCCAACCATCCATCGGAATGGCCGTAGGGAAGGCGTCAAAGGCCGCCGCCACGTTCGGGTTCGAGCGCAGTTCCTCATCGGCCAACAGCGCCACACGGGACGGGCACTCACCTCCGCCGGCAGCCCACTTTTTCTGAGACTCGGCCGAGGTCAGGAACTGGACCCAGCTCCAGGCGGCCTTGATCTGCTTGGAAGCCGAAGAGACCACGTAGGACCAGCTCGAGCCCATGATCGAGGGCGGTTTGCTCGCCGGGTGTGGCGTGGCAAAGACCTTGAACTTGAGGTCCGGCGCCGCGAGCTTGAGGTCGCCTATCCCGACGTACTCCGAGATCCTCATTGCGGCCTTGCCCAGGGAGAACTTTTGCTGATCGGCGAGGAACTGCGGGTGGTCATCGCCATCTTTCGTCACAAGGTCGGTTACGAACTGCCACGCTTCGATGCCCCAGTCGGAGTCATAGTTCACGTTATAGTTGTCGTCCACCGGCAGGCATTGGCAAAGCTGGGCGGGCATCTGATAGTAGTACTGGTAGGCAGAGGCACAGATATCAACCCCAGCCTGCTCCAGATTCCCGCTGGAATCCCTCTTGGTCAGGGCCTTAGCCCACTCCCTGAACTCGTCCCAGGTCTGAGGGCCCTTCTCGATGTCGAGGCCTGCAGCCGACGCCAGGTCAGTGTTCACATAGAGCGGCCAGACCTGCACATCGGTCGGCAGCCCATAGTAGTCGCCCTGGAACTTGAGCAGCCGTACCGTCCAGGGGACAAACTCTTTCTCAATGTCAGCCCGGCTCATGACCTCGTCGGGGACGGCGATGATCTGCTTCCGGTTGTAGAACTCGATGGCGATGTTGGCGGGTATCTGGTAGACGTCCGGACCGCTCCCGGCTTCGAGAGAGGTCACGACTTTGTCAAAGTAGGCGTCGTACGGCACCGACTCAAAGACCACGGAGACCGTCGGGTTCGCCTGCATGAACTCTTCGCTCAGCGACTTGACGATTGCCGCACGAGCCTCGTTGTGGTGCTGCCAGTGCGTGATCGTCACCTTCTCGGCCGGTGCGGGCTGCACGCCGGCTGCCTGCGTAGGCGCAACTCCTTGTTGCCCCGCGGGCTTTGGCGCGCAGCCTGCCAGCAACAGTCCGACGCTGCCGGCCGCGACGCCAGATAGGAACTGCCGACGCGATACCGTTTTCTGCGCCATCGTCCGCGCTACCATGGTTCCTGCTCCTTTCCTGTGAGAGAAACCTGAACGATTGTGCTGCTGCCTGGCCCCCAAGCGGCCCCACAGGCCGACTTGGCTGGCGGCAGCGTAGCTGGCCGCGAACTGCCGCCTGAAGCGCTCCCATCGGGCAACGGGTTCTTGCCGGGAGCCCCAAGGTATGGTAGAGTCGCATTATTATAGCACGGCGCGCGCGCATTGTGTGCACAGTCCTGGACAACATGAGGACAGAGATAGGACAATCCACCGACACGGACCGCCAGCCACGCAGCTTGTCGCTGATTCGGGAGCTGCGGAAGGCCCTGCGCCACCTGTACATCAACGCCGAGTTGCGGCGGAGTGCACTTGTGGGGTTGCTTGGGCTGGACGGCGGTGACAGCGCCTCGGCGCTGAGACAGGCGCTCCTCCAGGCCATTGACGCGCTCAAGCCGGGCAATGACGCGCCCCGGAGCGCCAAAGCCTGGCGCCTCTACGACGTGCTCTTCCATCTATACGTACAGCAGTTCAGCCAGAAAGAGGTTGCCACAGCCCTGTCGCTGAGCACCCGCCAGCTCCGGCGCCATGAGTCCCTGGCCCTCCAGGCCCTCGCCGATCACATTCTCACTCGGGCAGCCACGCGCCGGGCGGAGACGCTCGCCGCGGCCGCGGTCCGTCGCGC
>JAIMBM010000317.1 GCA_023511475.1 Anaerolineae bacterium | reverse complement strand
GCGGAGCCCGAGCTCCACGTCGCCGACCGGGCCGCCCGGGGCGCGGGCGGAGAGCGCCAGCGCGAGCCCCCCCCCGCCGGCGGCGGCCCCGAGGGCCACGGGCAGGGCGGGAAGGGGCAGCTCGACGTTGAGATGCATCGGATCCGGAAGAGCCGTGTTAAAGACCCTCTCGGACAGAGTCCGGAGTATCTGCGGCAGGATCGGCTCCCAGGCCGCGAGCATGCGGGACGCACGCGGCCCGGGCGTGTCTCGTCGGGCCCTGGCAGGGTGTCCGCAGCCCACGGGTGCGGTCCGACGGATAGGAGCTGGGTCACGCCACAGGCCAGCTACCGTGGCCGAGCAAGATACGTGCCAGATGAGGACTGATGGGGGAGGAAGCCTCCTGCGTCGGTGACCCGGTCGCGTCGACGCTCCGAAGGAGGCTTACAGAAGTGCGCGGGTCACACTCTCCAGTATCTCGCGGGCACCGAACGGGCGGCAAAGCCGCGGAAGGTGGCGCTCGCGCAGGAAAAGCTCTCCCTCTGGCGCAAGCTCCTGGCCAACGATGAAGAGCCAGCGCGGCCCGAGGCGCGGCAACTCGCGACGGACGTGCTCGTAGAGCCTGGGCCCGTCCCGGTCTAGCTCCGCGATTAACAGGTCGGGGGCGCGCTCGCTGGCCACCGCCTCAGCAAGGGCCTCCAGGGCTTGCGAGAGGTCAGGCACCACCCGGACCTCGTGGCCCGAAGGCTCGAGAACCCGCCTGAAGAGTGATGCAGCCTCTTCGTCCTGCTCGACGACCAGGATGCGTCGGCTGGAGAGTGGAAGGGGAGGGGAGGCCTCAGCGTCGGGAGCCGCCGCGTGGCGGATGGGGAGCTCGACGACAAAGGTGCTGCCGCGCCCGGGCTCGCTCTCCGCCCAGATGCGCCCACCATGCTCCCGGACGATCCCGTAGCAGATCGAGAGCCCGAGGCCGGTTCCCTCGCCGACGTCCTTAGTGGTGAAGAAGGGGTCGAACACCCGCTGCAGCAGATCCTTCGGAATGCCCGGGCCGTCATCTTGCACAGCGATGCGCAGGCAGGTCGGGAAGGCCTGGGAACGGATGGTCAAAGTCCCCCCGCCATGAGCGGTGCTCATGGCCTGTTGTGCGTTCGTGATCAGATTGACCAGGACCTGCTGGAGCTGCCCAGGGTCGGCCAGGGCTTGAGGGAGCTGGGGGTCCAGCTCGAGCCTGGCCTCGATGTGATGCGTCTCCAGCTGGGGCTCCATCAGATCGAGGGTCTGCTCGATGAGGGCGTTGATGTCCACCTCGGACATCTGCAGCCGGCTCTGGCGGGCAAAGGCCAGCAGGCCCTGCACGATCCGAGCGCTATGCCTGGCCTGGCGGAAGATGCGCTGCAGGTCTGCCCGGACCGGCTCGGGCACGGAGGCATCCTGCAGGAGCTCGGAAAACCCGATGATCGTCGTGAGGGGGTTGTTCAGCTCATGGGCGATGCCGGAGAGCATCTCCCCGATCGCGGCCAGCTTCTCGGCCTGAGCAAGCTGCCGCTGAATGGCCCGCTCCTCGGTTACATCCCGCACCACATGGACGCAGAACTCGTCACCCTCCATGACAGGGGAGACGGTCACATGCAGCGTGCGCTGGTCCCGGTAGGCCAGGTCATACTCGGCGATGGTCCGGGCCTGCCCCGGCTGCGAGTTGCAGGCCAGGTGCGCCTCCGGCCCGGCAGGGATGAGCTCGAACCATGGCCGGCCGATGATCTGGTCAAAAGACCGCTCGACCAGTCGCGCCAGGGCGCGGTTGGCGCGCAGCACCCGGCCTTCCCGATCGTGCAGGAAGACCCCGTCGCTGAGGGCATCAAAAGTCTGCACCCACTCGCGGCGGGCGCGGGCCACCTGGTTGAAGAGCCGGGCGTTCGCCACGGCGGCTGCCGTCTCGTTGGCCAGCAGGTCGAGGATGGCACGCTGGGTCGGGGTGAGGGGCTCCCCCGAGGAGCGCGGGCCATACACAAACACGCCCACGGGCTCCTCGTGCAGGCGCACGGCCACAAGCCAGGAGGCTTCCGGAAGCGGCAGGTCCTCCAAGAGATGGGCGGACGGGGCTTTGCCGGTGCCGGCGGCGCCGAGCAGCCACTGCGCCAGGACATGGCTGGCCGGCCAGCGGGCGTTCGCCACCTCCCTCGGCAGGCCACGCGCCGTCACCACGTGTAGCTCCTGAGTAGTGCGGTCCCACAGAGCGAAGAGGCCCCAGCGGATGTCCAGGGTCTGCAGCGTCCGCTCGAGGATCATGCTCACGAGGGGCTCGAGATCGAGGACGGCGGATGCCACGCCTGCGACCTCTTCTACCATGCGTCGGGCATGGTACTCGGCCCGCAGGATGCGGCGCTCGACCCACAGACTGAGCGAGTCGGCGACCTCGGGGAAGGCAAGGGTGAGCCCGCCTAGGATGAGCCCGGCCGTGAGGATGAGCAGGGGCGTCGCGGGGCCACTGACAGCCTGACCGCCATAGGCGAGGATGGCGAGAAGGAACGAGCTGAGCACCGCGAGCAGGGCGTAGCCAGTGCTGTGCCGCTGGGGCAGGGTGAGCGGGGGCAGGTGCCTCCGGGCACTGATGAGCGCCGCGATGGCGACGGCCAGGACCATCTGGGCCAGCTCGAGCCCGTGCGTCGCCACCGGGGCGATCAGGTACAGGGCCAGGGTCAGGGCAAGCGCCACCAGACCCAGAAGCAGCACCCAGCGATGCCACTTGCGCCCTTCCGGACCGATCCGCCACGCGTGTACCCATAGCCATGTCGCGAGACCCACGAGGGACAGGCCCGAGATCATGGCCAGAAGCACCGGCCACGGAGCGCCGAAGAGCCCTTCGCCATCCAGGGCTACAGCTCCCAGGGTGGCCACGCAGTGGGCCACGCTTAGCGCCACCGACCCGGCAAGCAGGGCGCCGTAGGCGAGGCGCGGAAGGGGCTGAACCAGGTAGGCACGGCCAAAGAGGTATGCTCCGGCCAGCACGGCCAGGCCGCCAAAGACGACGGCCCCCAGAGAGAGGCCCGGCACCGCTGCCAGCAGCCAGGCGACCAGAGTGCCCCCCGTCCACAGGACGAGGGCCAGGAGATACTGCAGGAAGGCACTGCGCCCTGGACCGGACGCCCCCTGTTGGCGCGTCGCCACCACGAAAAAGCCGTACCAGATGGTGGCTGTGAGCGAGATGGCTACTGCAGCGGCCGGACCCATCGGCCCTCCCGGGAGTTCCCCTGTCCGATCAGAGCCAGTCTTTGCCGCGTAACTGTCCAGGCTCGCATCCTGGCAGCGCCGGCACAAAGCCAGTCCGGGTGGCCAGCGCTACCAGCAGCCTGCCTCGGCGCCATACGCTGAACGCGATTCCGAACAGCTACTTTGCGGCGCGCATTGTACCGCATGGCTGGCCAGTTGACAAGCACCGGCGGTGTGACTACAATATGGGTACCGTGAGCCCGCGTGGCGGAATTGGCATACGCAGCAGGTTGAGGGCCTGTGCCCGTAAGGGCGTGGAGGTTCAAGTCCTCTCGCGGGCATGGTGTGTGCGCCAGGGGGAAGCGTGGTCTGAGAGGCCGCGCTTCCCCCTTTTTGCCTGCGCGCCGGATGCCCCGGACCGTAGCGCTGCGGCGGCACGCAGCTTGCTGGATGGCGGGAGGGTGGAATCGGTGCCGTTCGAGGGCACGGTTCTTGCTACCCGACTGCGAGGCCAGGGGCTGCCGGCCGCGTGTCACTGGTGGCCACCTTTCATTCAGCTTCGTCATGGCCGACCCCGCGCCGCAGCGGCGCTGTAGCTCCTCGAGAGGGGAGGCCTGGCCCGCCCCGCGGCCGCGATTCCCCAGGTCGCAGTGGCAGTTTCCGTATGTGTGAGGCAGCGGAGCTGCCTACGCGAGGAGGATTGAGCACATGGCGACAAGGTTCGAGGAAAGGCCTCGTGAGAGGGAACCGAGGGAGGAGGAGTTGCGCCTCGAGCCACTCATCGAAGACCGCGACTTTGAGAAGCTGTATGGCATGAGGGCGTGGCTGCGGGACCGCGTGCGGCTGGGGCCGATCTTTGCGGGAGTGTTTTGGGCGTTTGCCGTGCAGCTGGTCCTGCTGGCCCTCGGGCTGTGGGTCGGGGCGATCACCGCGGCCCCGGCGCCGGGGGGCGCCTTCCCAACGGGCCTGGCAACCGGCCTGGGCATCTGGACCGCGATCAGCGCACTGATCGCGCTCTTCGTCGGCGGCTGGTTCGCGGCGTTCATGTCGGGCGTGGCCGGCAAGCTGGACGGCACGCTCAACGGTCTTACCGTCTGGGGATTGTACCTGTTCCTGGGCGCCATCCTCAGCGGTATCAGCGGTCTGCTCGGCGTGAGCAGCCTGCTGGGCTTTCGCTTTGGCCAGGGAGGCGCAACCGACGTCCTGACCGCGCTGAACCTGGTGACCGTGTCGGGTACTCTGACCACTGAGCAGGTGCAGAACATCCTGAACTTTATAGCCTCTGCCGCCGGTTGGTTCCTGCTGGGGGCGATCCTGGCAGCGCTCGCAGCGGCCCTCGGCGGGTGGGTGGGTGCCCGCAGGCGCACCGTGCAGTTGCGCACACGTCCGTAGGCAGACGGTATGAAGTCCCGTGGGGCCGCGCACAAACCCCGCCCCCCGCGCGGCGCGGGCGGCGGGCCCCGGGGGGGGGGGGGGGGCCCCCGGGGGGCGCCCCCCCCCCGCCCCGTCCTCCCCGGGGCGCCTCAGTCCGACTCGCAGGCCAGATAGGCCATGGCCCGCGCCCAGATGCGCG
>JAIMBM010000316.1 GCA_023511475.1 Anaerolineae bacterium | reverse complement strand
CGTACGACCCGGTGCTCGGGCGCACCGTGGACGCGCCCCGCCGCAGGCCGGTGCTTGTCGTCTACAGGCTTGCAGGAAGGAGGCGGACCAAGCCGGTTGACAGAGCCGATCTCGAACTGCTAGCCCGCATTGATGCCCTCCCGACGCCTGCCGGTCTGGTGGCCGACGAGCTCCCGTTCATGCACATGACTCATCAGCGGGCAAACATGGCGCGGGAGGGCGTCACCCACGTACACCATTTCTTCCTGCCACGGGCGCGGCACGCCTTGACAGCCTTGTGGGCGCGGGCCGCGCAGGTCCGCGATGCGCGTATGCGGGCCTTCCTGCGGTTCACGGTTGAGCAGACTGTGTGGGGCATGTCGTTGTTGAACCGATACGGTCCAACTCATTACTCGCAAGTGAACCGCTACCTTACGGGCGTGTACTACATTTCCTCGCTCATCTCAGAGGTATCGCCATGGTACATCCTCGACGGCAAGGTGCGGCGCCTGGCGCGCGTGTTCGCGGCTCTGGGAACTGACCGGCGAAACGTGGCCATTGCCACGCAGTCAGCATCGGTGCCCCCGGCCCCGCCAGAGTGCCTCGACTACATCTTCACCGACCCTCCCTTCGGCGAGAACATCTATTATGCGGACCTGGACTACCTGGTCGAGTCCTGGCACAGGGTGTGGACGAACAGTGACCCCGAGGCGATCATCGACCGCGCGAAGGGCAAGGACATCGAGGACTATCGGGAGCTGATGCGGCGCGCCTTTGCTGCCTACTACCGCTGGCTGAAGCCTGGCCGCTGGATCACGGTCGAGTTCCACAACAGCCGCAACGCGGTCTGGAACGCCATACAGGAGGCGATGATGTCCGCTGGCTTTGTCGTGGCGGACGTGCCCACGCTGGACAAGGTTCAGCGATCGTACCGGCAGGTCACGGCGACCCTGACCACCAAGCAAGACCTCGTCATCTCGGCCTACAAGCCGCGGACGGGCTTCGAGCGGCGCTTCCGGGCGGTGGCCGGGACGCCGGAGGGCGCCTGGGCCTTTGTGCGGCAGCACCTCGCCCAGCTCCCCCTCACTGTGGAGCAGGATGGCACGCTCGAGCCCGTGCTGGAGCGGCAGGCCTACCTCCTCTACGACCGGATGGTGGCCTTTCACATCCAGCGCGGCGCCACGGTGCCCCTCTCGGCGGCCGAGTTCTACGCCGGGCTGCGCGAGCGCTTTGTCGAGCGCGACGGCATGTACTTCCTGCCGGAGCAGGTGCCCGCGTACGACCTGGCACGGCTGCAGGCGGAGCGGGTCGGACAGCTCAGCTTTGTCGTCTCCGATGAGAAGAGCGCCCTGCGCTGGCTGCGGCAGGCGCTGGACCCCGCCCTCGGCGGGCACCCGCAGACCTATGCGGAGCTGCAGCCGCAGTTCCTGCGGTCCTACACCCCGGCGCGGCACGAGGCCATGCCGGAGCTGCGGGAGGTGCTGGCGCAGAGCTTTGTCGAGGATGAGGAGGGGCGCTGGCATGTGCCGGACCCCAACAAGGCGTCCGACCTCGAGAAGCTGCGCCGCCGGGACCTCCTGCGCGAGTTCCGCAGCTACCTCGAGGGGCGGGGGCGGCTGCGGCAGTTCCGCACCGAGGCGGTGCGGGCCGGCTTTGCCGATGCCTGGCAGCGGCGGGACTATGCTGCCATCCTGCAGGTCGCAAGGCGGCTGCCGGAGGAGGTCCTGCAGGAGGACCCCGAGCTGCTCATGTACTACGATAACGCCAGCCTGCGGGAGGAGTAGGCGGCCGAGATGGGCGCACTGGCCGATGCCATCCTGGCGAGCTTTCCGGCGCGGGCGCACCCCCTCGTGGTCGTGAGCGACCCCGACGGGCTCCTCGGCGACGAGGCGGTGCTGGCGGGGCTCGTCGCGCGCGGCTACCGGCTCGTGCGCGAGGCGGACCCGGTGCGCCTGCGCTACAGGGTGGAGCAGGAGCGGCCCTTCTCGGCGGAGCGTCCGCTGCTGGTCGTCACCGAGGGCGAGCTGAGGGAGCTCCCCTATGACCTGTGGCAGCAGGGCCAGAGGGTGCGCCTGTCGCTGCACGAGCTCTTTCCCGACCTGTACTACCCGCTCGTGCGCGAGCTGAGTCCGCGGCAGCGGGACGCTGCCTACCGTGCCCCCGAGCCGCCGAAGCGGCTCGGGGAGAGAGCAACGGCGGAGTACCTGCTGCGGCATGTGTTCGGCGCCGAGCTCGCCCGGCTGGCCGAGCCCGGAGCGCTCATCCGCTGGCTGAACGATTATCACCGCACGCCGGACCCGATGCCGGCGGCCCTTGCCGGGGTGCTCCTGAGCCATCTGCGCCGTCACGAGGTGCTCGCCGGCTGGCCGCTGGAGGCGATGCTGGCCGGGCGGGAGGCCTTCAGCCGCTTTGTGCAGGAGCAGTGGGGCGCGTACCTTTCCCGGATGGCCGGCGGGACCGCCTGCGAGAGCACCGCTGCAGCCTATCTGGTGCCCTTTGGCGAGGACGAGTCGCTGCAGGATGCCGTCAGCAGCCTGGTGCGCACGGGGGCTCTGGCACCGGTGCCGGTCGGCGACGGGGTGCGGCTCCCGGCGTGGGCGCGGGCGGGGGTCGAGGTCGGCGACGAGGCCTATGCCCGCGAGCGTGCAGGTGAGCTCGTAGAGGAGGCCGAGGCAGCACTGGAGCGGGCGCGAGCGGAGGCGCGCTGGGAGGCCTGGCAGGGGGTGGCGCGGCTGTGGGCTGAGCTGCACAACCTGCTCTCGCCGCGGATCGGGCCGGACTGGGAGCCGATCCTGGCCCGCCGGGCCCGCCTGGCCGCGGCACTGGACGCGGCCTTTGCCGCGTGGCTGCGCGAGCACTATGCGCCGCTCGGAGTGCGCCAGCTCCCGCGGCCGCACCACGTGTACCACGTGCCGGAGTACCTCGCGTACGAACGCAGGCGGACGCGTCGGGCGCGGGTTGCGCTCCTCGTGATGGACGGCCTGTCGCTGGCGGACTGGCTTCTGATCGGCGCCGCGTGGCGGGCGCGCCACGCGGGGTGGCGCTTCAGCGAGCAGATGCTCCTTGCGCAGGTTCCGACGGTCACGTCCGTGTCGCGGCAGGCACTGATCGGGGGCTTGCGCCCGGCGGAGCTGCCCTCGCTCACCGATGGCCGCGAGGAGCCGCGCCTGTGGAGTGCATTCTGGGCGCGGGAGGAGTTGCCCGCGGTGTATGCCCGGCTTCGGCTCGACCGGGGGAAGCCTCCGCCGGACCTCGAGGCGCCGGGGCCGAGGGCGCTGTGCCTGGTGGATGACAGCATTGACGAGCTGCTGCACGGGGCCAGCCTCGGGGCGCACGAGGCTGTGGCCTCGCTGCAGGTGTGGCTGGCCGAGTACTCCCCAAGGCTGGAGGCTCTCATCGACGACCTGCTCGCCTGTGGCTACAGCGTCTACGTCGCGAGCGATCACGGACACGTGCAGGCACGCGGCATGGGCAGGCCCTCCGAGGGCGTGGTCGTCGATGCCCGCGGCCAGCGCGCACGCATCTTCAGCGACCGCCACGCCGCCGCACGGGTGCAGATGGCCTTCCCGCAGACGGTGCTGTGGAGCGGCGATGGGCTGCTGCCCGATGGCGTGTATGCCCTCATGCCCGAGGCGCGGCTCGCCTTCGCGCCTGCGGGCGATGTGGTTGTCAGCCACGGAGGGATCACGCCGGATGAGATGATCGTGCCGCTCGTGGACATCTGTACGGGGGAGTAGATGGACAAGGGGATCGGCTTCTGGCGCAACATACGGCTGAGCTGGCTCGAGTCGGCTGCGGCCTGCCGGCAGCGGGGGATGGGTGCGGCGGAGATGCGCCAGCACCTCGACGCCATTGTGGCCGAGACGATTGCCGGCGCCCGAAGCCGGAGAGGGGTCGTTGCCATCCTGGTCAAGGTCTGGCTGGGCGGTCGCGACCTCAGCCCCGACCTGCATGATGAGGCGGTGCGCTTCCTGGAGAGGCTGGAGAGCCCCGAGGAGCGCCTGTGGTTGCACTATGGCCTGACTCTCCTGGCCTACCCCTTCTTCCGGGCCGTGGCGGCGGAGGTGGGAAAGCTGGGCCGGCAGGGCGAGCCGGTCACCCCGGGAGTCGTGAAGCGCTGGCTGGTGGCGCAGCGCGGGAACCTGGGGTCTCTGGACAAGGCGGTCGAGCGCGTGCTCTTCTCCCTGCGGGACTGGGGGCTCCTCGAGGGCACCGAAAGGCGGAATGTGTACGCCGTCAGGCACGGCATCTGTACCACTGCAGACCCAGAGCTCGAGCTGTGGCTGCTCGCCTGCGCGCTCCGGGCGCACCCGGCGGAGGGGCTGCCGCTCCTCGACCTCGTGAGGCTGCCAGAGCTTTTCCCCTTCCGGCTGACGGTCGGTGCGGATATGCTCCGCCGCCGCGCGCGCTTTATGGTGGTGCGTGAGGGCGGCGGGTGGGATGCGGTGCGGCTCAGGGAGTAGCGTGGGCCTCCTGCAGTAGAGGCGGGAGCCACCTGTCTCCCGGCGCCGGCGGAGCGCCGCCCCAATCCCGCGAGCGGAGGGGGATTGCTTCGCCGGCCCTGCGGGCCGGCTCGCAATGACACGGGCGACTCAGCCCGACGCTAAAGCATCGGGCTGAGAGAGAGGAAAGCCCCCTTCGGGGGTTGGGTTCAGGGGCGGACAGGTTGCCCCACGAGCGCGGCCAACGCATTCGAGGGGCAGTGCCCCATCCCCCCTGGGGCATTCCCCGCTTTGCCCGTAGGGCAAAGCGGGGTTAAGCCCCCTACCCCCCTTCCCCGCCGCACAAG
>JAIMBM010000315.1 GCA_023511475.1 Anaerolineae bacterium | reverse complement strand
CATTGTGTCGGGGGGGCGGTTATTTGTTTAAAAGACACGCCTGAACGCGAAAATCCCCAAAAATTTACTGCACCCCCCCCCCCCATCTTTCTGCAATGGCGCTGCTCCGTCGTTTCAGGTATAATTGCCGCCGTTGTTGACGAGTGTCAGAGATCGGAGGCCGGATGGAGATCGGAACTGTCCGCCAGGTGGACATCGTTGACGAGATGCGCGATGCTTACCTGGACTATGCCATGAGCGTGATCACCTCGCGTGCACTGCCCGATGTGCGCGATGGGCTGAAGCCGGTCCAGCGCCGTATTCTGTTCGCCATGGGGGACATGGGGCTGCGGCACAATCAGCCCCACAAGAAGAGCGCACGCATTGTGGGGGAGGTGCTGGGCAAGTATCACCCGCACAGCGACAAGGCAGTGTACGACGCCATGGTGCGCATGGCGCAGGATTTCACGCTGCGCTATCCGCTGGTCGACGGGCACGGCAACTTTGGCTCCATCGATGGGGATGATGCAGCCGCCATACGATACACAGAGGCCCGCCTGGCGCTCATTGCCGAGGAGATGCTGGCCGATATCGACAAGGACACCGTCGATTTCACCGACAACTTTGACGGCACGCTGAAAGAGCCGACGGTCCTCCCCTCGCGCCTCCCCAACCTGCTCGTGAACGGAGCGGCCGGCATCGCCGTGGGGATGGCGACCAACATCCCGCCACATAACCTCGCCGAGGTGTGCGACGCTATATGCTATCTGATCGACCGGTACGACGAGATCGACGAGGTCACCGTGGAGGACCTGATGCGCTACATCAAGGGCCCCGACTTTCCCACGGGTGGCTCGGTTCTCGGCCGTGAGGGCATTGTCGCTGCGTATGCTACCGGCAAGGGGCGGATTGTTGTGCGGGCGCGAGCCCACGTCGAGGAGCTGAAGGGCGGCCGTACGGCCATTATCGTGACCGAGTTGCCCTATGAGGTCAACAAGGCGACGCTCGTCGAGCGGATCGCCGAGCTGGCGCGTAACCGGCGGATAGAGACGATCTCCGACCTGCGCGACGAGTCGGACCGGACCGGCATGCGCATTGTAATCGAGCTAAAGCGCGGCGCCGACGTTCAGACCACGCTCAACCAGCTCCTGAAGTGGACGTCGATGCAGGCGACCTTTGGGGTCAACATGCTCGCGCTCGTCGATGGCGAGCCCAGGGTGCTCT
Organism: Anaerolineae bacterium; assembly: GCA_023511475.1. GTDB lineage: Bacteria > Chloroflexota > Anaerolineae > SpSt-313 > SpSt-313 > SpSt-313. The sequence goes on along the minus strand of JAIMBM010000315.1, from coordinate 3,565 downwards.
CGCTGAAGCGGATGCTGCAGCTCTTTATTGAGCACCGGCGCGTGGTGATTACGCGGCGCTCCAGATTCGAGCTCGAGCATGCGAAGGATCGAGCCCACATCCTCGAGGGCCTCAAGATTGCCGTCAGCAATCTTGACGAGGTGATCAGCATCATCCGCCGCTCGCGGGATGCCGACACCGCCCTTGTGAACCTGCGCCGCCGGTTCAAGCTGAGCGAGGTTCAGGCGCGGGCTATCCTCGACATGCCGCTGCGCCGGCTGACGGCCCTCGAGAGGCAAAAGATCGAGGACGAGCTGGCGCAGGTGCGCAGGCAGATTGCCTACCTCGAGGACTTGCTCGCACACCCCCGCAAGATCCTGGCACTGGTCCAGGAAGAGATGGCGGAGCTGCGCCGCAAGTATGGGGACGCGCGCCGTACCCGCATTGCGGAGGAGGAGACGGCCGAGTTTTCGGCCGAGGACCTGATCCCTTCGGAGGAGGTGTTCCTCGTCGTCACGCAGCGAGGCTACGTCAGGCGAGTCAGCGCCCGCAGCTACCGTGCGAGGGGCCGCGGCGGGGCGCCCTCCCGCGATGACGATCCGGCCGTGCATGCCCTGCCGGCCAGCACCATGGATAGCGCCCTGTTCTTCACAGACCGTGGGCGGGTGTTCCAGGAGAAGGTGCACCAGATGCCCGACGAGAGCCGCCAGCCACGGGGTGTGCCGCTGGCCAGCCTGATCGGCCTCGAAAACGGCGAGTCGGTGACCGGCGTGGTGGCCGTGTCAGACATGAAGCACTCGGACTATATCCTCATGGTCACTGCGCTGGGCAAGGTCAAGCGGTCGACGCTGCAAGAGCTCAGCACCGCGCGGACGAGTGCAATGACCGCGCTGGGGCTGGACGACGGCGATGCCCTGCGCGTGGTCCGGCGGACGAGTGGCGGGCAGGAGGTTATCCTGGTCACTGGCCAGGGCAAGGCGATACGCTTCTCAGAGGAGGAGATACGCCCGACCGGGCGCACCGCGGGCGGGGTGCTGGGAATTCGACTCGCCGAGGGCGACGAGGTTGTCGCGGCCGATCTCGTCCGGCCCGGGAGCCAGCTCCTGATCGCGACGCGCTCTGGCTACGCCAAGCGCACGCCGATGGATGAGTACCCCGTGCAGGCCCGGGGAGGCAGCGGGGTGCTGACCTTTGAGGTCTCTCGCCTAGCCCAGTGCGGCACTCTGACGGCGGCACGGGTTGTGTCGCCGGAAGAGGACGTTGTGCTGATCTCGGCCGAGGGCCTGGTGTTGCGTACGCCGGTCGCTGCCATCCCTGAGGCTGCGCGGACCGCCCGCGGGCAACGCCTTCTGGAGCTGCGAGGCAAAGATCGACTGGTGGCTATCGTGGGGCTCACACGTACCGGGGAGGGAGTGCCGGCTGCCCCAGAGGCTGGGGAGCCGGGAGCACCTGAAGAGGCGTCCGAGGCTCCAGCGGAGCCAGCACCTGCGACCCGGCGGAGATCGGCGGGGTCCTCGGGCAGCCGGGCAAAGGAAACCGGGGCGAGCACGGGAAAGGCGCGTGCGACTACCCGGGCACCCTCGGGCCGCAGCCGCAAGGGCAGCGGAGCGGGGAGCGCCGGCGAGCAAGCCAGGCCTCGTGTCGGGCGCGGCAGGGCCGGCACAGCGGCGAAGGCTGGCGACTCACCTGCAGAGGGTGCGGACGACAAGGCCGTGCCAAAGGGCGGCCGTGCGAGCCCAGCGGCGACCTCAGGGGTGCGCAAGGGAAGCCGTTCCCAGAGGACCTCGGGAGGGAAGCGCCGCAGCGCGAAGGGGCCCGCAGGCGAGGACACGAACGAGCCTCGCGCCGCCGGGCGCAGGCCTGCACGGGGAGCAGCAGAGCCGGATGCTAAGGGCGGGTCCAGCAAGGGCAGGGGCGGTGCCCGTCGGTCGGGCTGAGGCATGATGGCCTGCGGTCCTCGGGCTGGCGTGCACTGCGACGGGGAGCGATGAGAGATGCTCGCTGAGACACTGCGTGCCATGCTGGAGCGGGGCCCGGGCCAGTACATCGAGTTTCTGCCCGAGCCCGGAACGGAATCGCTCGCCGAGGCGCTCGTGGCTCTGGCTAACGCCGATGGCGGCACGATTCTGATTGGCCTGCACCCGGATGGCTCGGTCAGCGATGCGCTGCCAGAGGGCGTCGAGGCACTGCTCGTGCGGGCGCAGTCGCTCTGTCGCCCGCCCGTACCTGCCGGCTGGCGCACGCTTGAGCTGGCTGGAGGCGAGGCAGTCGCCGTCACTGTGAGCCGTTCCCCGCAGGCGCACGCGCTGAGCGACGGGCGTGTGCTCGTGCGGTCGGGCGCGCGCAATCGCGTGCTGAGCCCTGGCGAGGCGCTGCAGCTCGAGATGGCGCGTGGAGGGGCGAGCTTTGAGGAGGAGCCGGTGTCCGGCGCCACGCTCGCCGACCTCGACCCAGCCGTGATCGCCGAGTACGTGGCCAAGCGGGCGGAGCGGGCGCCGCGGGGCGAGCGACTCGCTCCCGAGGAGCTCCTCATTGAGGCCGGCGCGATAGGGCGGGATGGCGTGCCCACCGTCGCGGGGATGCTGCTCTTCGGGCAGCGGCCGCAACGTTTTGTCGAGCAATCCAGCCTGGTCTTCGTGCGTTTCAGCGGCACCGATCCGCGGGGGCCGGGCGGGATGCCCGGGTATGGGCGTCGGGAGGAGCTGGCGGGTCCTCTGGCGAGGGTGATCGAGGGGGCGTGGCGGATACTGTGGGAGGAGATGCGCCACGAGGCGGTGATCCCCGGCCTCGCCCGGGAAGAGCGGCACGAGTATCCGCCCTTTGCTGTGCGCGAGGCCCTGGTGAATGCCGTCTGTCACCGTGACTACTCCGTCAAGGGGCTGCGGGTTGAGATTCGCATGTTCGATGACCGGCTCGAGGTGATCAGCCCGGGCGGTCTGCCGGGCCATATCACACTGGACAACATCGTCGAGGAGCACTACTCTCGCAACCCTCGCATCGTGCGCGGCCTGTACTACTGGGGCTATATCGAGGAGTTGGGCCTGGGCATTGATCGCATGATCGAGGAGATGCTGCGGGACGGGCACCCCGCACCCGAGTTCGTGAGCAAGCCGCACTCTTTTACCGTGATCCTCCGAAACGCCCGCGAGCGGCCCATGGGCACCTGGCCGGGCAACCTCAACCCGCGGCAGCTGCAGGCGCTGCGCTACCTGCAGGAGCACAAGCGCATCACCAACCGCGAGTACCGCGAGCTCTGCCCCGATGTCAGCGCCGAGACGGTCCGCCTCGACCTGGTCAGCCTCGTCGAGCAGGGCATACTCCTGCGCATCGGCGACAAGAAGGGAACCTACTACATCCTGAAGTGAAGCCGGCCTCGAGCACCCCCTCCACAGGAGAGAACGCCCTCGCTTCCTGCGCCGCCTTCAGGGGCGGACAGCCTGCATCCACCTGCGCAGGCGCAAGATCGCCCATCGCCAGACTCCCACCCCTCGGGCATTCGCCCTGGAGTCTGGCCTTTTCAGGTCTTCATCCGTCACCACCGGCTCTGACGCTCCCGAGCAGGCGTGGGCGCCCCTCGGGTCGCCGC
>JAIMBM010000314.1 GCA_023511475.1 Anaerolineae bacterium | reverse complement strand
GGTCTTCCCCGCCCCCGCCGCGGCGGGGGCGGGGCGAGGGGTGGGGGTTGTCCTCTAGGATGACAGACCACACGCGGCATTAGCGGCCACACCGCTAGTGTACCAGCCTATGGGTAAGGCATAGAAAGCCGAGGGGGAGGGGGTACAGCGGGTGGGGGCTCAACCCGCGCGAGTCGGGCACGGCATTCACCCACGATTCAGGTTAATGCCCGCCTGCCCCGGCAGGCTTGCATCAGACCCCTACACGCAGTATCATGGCATCGGGTGTGCTGGTTCGCCCCAACGCCCCATCCCTAGCCCGCCCCCGCTGCGGCGCAGGACGCGAAGGCAGGGGAGTGGTGTACGCGCCTCAGGAGGCAGGGCGGGCTGTGCCTTTCTCAAGGCTGTCCCACCTTGGGCGCGGGGAGAGGGGCTGGACCACTGGCACTGACTTCTCGCAGGGCCGGAGGGCGTCCTCCTGCGCGGAGGCGAGCTTGGAGCGACTACCCTACACCGTGCGCCGGGATGTGGAAGATGGCTACGAGGTGTGGGTCCTCGAGGACGCGGCAGCGCGGGCTGCGGCCTGGGTCGTGCCCGACGTGGGCTTCAACCTCTGCCGGCTGTCGGTAGAGCCGGACGGCCATGAGGTAGCCATCATCGACCCGCCCCCAATCCTCGCCGACCTGCGGCGCGACCCCTGCAGCTTTGGCATGCCGGTGCTCTTTCCCTTTCCCGGTCGCATACCAGGGTGCAGCTTTGCCTTCCGCGGCCACCATTACCGGCTCACGCCACGCAAAGGCCCGACACCCGCCGGTGCAGGCTCCGCCTCGCCGGTCTGTATCCATGGCCTCGTGCTGGACCTCCCCTGGCAGGTCACGGGCCACGGAGCAGACCCCGAGGAGGGCGCCATCGTGACAGGCCACATCGAATCCGAAGCATTCCCCGGCCTTGTCGGGCAGTACCCCTCGGCCTTCCGTCTGGAGATGACCTATCGCCTCCGCGGCTGGATGCTGACGGCCGAGGCCCGGGTGCAAAACGTCGGTGGGGAGGACCTGCCCGCGGGCTACGGCCTCCATCCCTACCTGCATGCCCCCATCGACCACGAGAGTTCGGTCGGCGGCTGCGTGATCGAGGTTCCGGCAACCCGCCGCTGGGAGCTGGTGGAGGGCGTGCCGACCGGGCGGCTCCTGCCACTGGAGGAGGACGTGGCGCGCGGCGTGTCCCTGGAGGGGCGGGCCTTTGACGAGGTCTACACCGGCCTGCTCCTGAGCGAGGGGGTCTCACGCTGCGCGCTGAGCGACACGGGCGCACGCCTCGCCACCATCGTCGAGGCCGACCGGTCGTTTCGCAACTGGGTGGTCTACACCCCGCCGCGGCCGGCCGTGTGCCTGGAGCCGTGGACCACCATCCCCAATGCCCTGAACCTGACGCAGCAGGGGATCGATACGGGGCTGGACGTTCTGCACCCCGGCGAATCGCGCACCTGGACGGTGCGGATCAGGGTGAAGCGAATCTGAGAACATCCTGCTGAGCCGCCCACCCGGATTGGAGGAGCTCCATGCCAACCATCGTTGATGCGCGGGGCATGAACTGCCCCGAGCCGGTCATCCTCACCCGCCGCGCGCTGGCTGAGGCGGCGGAGGTCACCGTCATCGTGGATAATGAGACGGCGCGCGAGAACGTCTCCGCCCTGGCCAGGAGCCAGGGCTACGACGTTCGGAGCGAGCAGCGGGTCGACGGCCTCTACCTGCACATCTCGCGAAGCCCCATCGCCCCGGGACCCGGTCCCCTCCCCGCCGCAACGGCCGCCGCAGAGACGGCAGCGCCATCCGCCGCGGGGCCAACCGTCCTCTTCATCGGCAGCGACATGGTCGGCCGCGGCCCCGAGGAGCTGGGTGCGATACTGATGCGCAGCCTGCTGCACACCCTGACGGAGCTGTCGCCCTGCGCGGCGACGCTGGTGTTTATGAACACCGGCGTGCGCCTCGTCGTCGAGGGCTCGCCAGTGCTCGATGACCTGCGGCAGCTCTGCGAGCGTGGCGTGCAGATACTCGCCTGCGGCACCTGCCTGGGCTATTTGGGGCTGAAGGATAGGGTGGCCGTCGGCACCGTCTCGAACATGTACACCATTGTTGAGACGCTGCTTGGCGCAGGCAAGGCCATCTCACTCTGATCAGGGGAGCGGCAGATCAGGGAGGACCTCGGTCGCCCGCATGATCTCATCGTGCCGCGTGAATATGTCGGCCTCGTCAAAGCTCTCCAGCGACGACTCGATGCAGACAAACCCCGTCGGCCCGGCCACGACCAGGTGCGGCGTGTTGCACGGGAGCAGCACGGAGGAGCCCACGAGACCCTGCGCGCCGTCGACGCCCAGCTCAACGGCATAGCGCGAGAGCATCGTGTCCCAATCCTTCTTCGGCGGCCGGTAGCGGCCGGCAGAGGCGGGCTTGACGCCAGAGGGGTCGCGCAGGTACTCCGTCTTGCCGTCGCCGCGCAGGATGTGGTCCCGGGTGGTATAGAGCGTAGCCTCGCCATACATGGGCGTGAACTTTTCCCATTTGCCGCGGAGGACCCTTCCCGCCAGCCCCTCCGGCGGCACCTCCTGGCCAAAGCTGTCGGTCGGGAACAGGAAGAACGGGTCCACGGGCACGACGTAGAGGCTGCCCGGGGCATCGACCGGCCGTGGCCTGAAGCCGCGTGCAAAGTGTTCCAGCAGCACAAAGCCCTCGGGGATCGCCGATCCCGGCGGCAGGACCAGCACGCTCTGGTGCCGATGCTCGGGAAGCGTGTCGAGGGGCAGCCAGCCCAAGAGCTTCATACAGAAGGGGGCGAGGTGCACCTCAAGGATTCCCAGGCGCAGGCTCGAGTCTCTATCCCCGGGCGTCGCGAGCCCGAAATCGGCCACGGCAATGGCCCTGCGATCGGCCTCGGTGAGGGGAAAGCCAGCGCGGCGGAAGAGGTCGTAGTAGGCGTCCTGAAACTGACGGTACTCGCTCTCGTACAGGGGCATGGGGTCACTCCTTGGCAGGATACTGTGGTTGTTGGCGTGCCTTCGGCGGGAGAGTATGCCGCGGAAAGCCGCGTCGTGTCAAAGTGGGCATGCACCTCACGCCTCTTGCAGCACCCCCTTATATCGTTTTCCCCGCCCCCGCCGCGGCGGGGGCGGGGCGAGGGGTGGGGGCAGTCACGAGTGGCACCACATCGCGGCTTCCGCTCCGTGTTCCGAGTACCAGTGTAGGCGCGCGGCCTCCCGGATGGGCACCGCGGCGCTATCTCATGCGCCGCGAGAGCGCAGCGTCATTTCAGGGCATCCGTGGGGCCGGCCTTCCAGGCCGCCGGGGATCGTCACCCGGCCGGGCTCGAGGCGGACGCCCTTGCCTCGACCCATTCGCCGCGGACCATCACCCGCCAGGGCGTGAGATCGGCTTCCAGCACCAGCAGGTCGGCATCCTTCCCCGGCTCGAGAGAGCCTTTCCGGTCCGCAACGCCGATGATCCGTGCCGGAGTCAGCGAGGCCATCCGCACCGCCTGCACCAGAGGCACGCCCACCATCTCCACAAGCAGCGCCACCATCCGGCTCAGAAAGGTCACGCTGCCGGCAAACGCCGTCCCGTCCGGCAGCATGCCCACGCCATCCCTCACTGCATACTCGCTTGTGGCCAGGCGAAAGCGGCTGCCATCGGGAAGGCCCGCGCCGGCGATCGCGTCCGACACCAGGCAGAGCCGGTCCGGCCCCTTGCAGCGGTACGCCAGCTTCATCAGGGTCGGAGGCAGGTGCCGCCCGTCGGCGATGATCTCGGCGGTCAGCCCATCGCTCACCAGCGCCGCCTCCAGGAGGCCAGGACGCCGCCACGGTCCCTGCCGTATGGTCGTCGATTGGCCGCTCCAAAGGTGAATGGCATGGCGCAGGCCCGCCTCCATGGCCGCGTACACCTCGGTGTCCCTGGCCGCCGAGTGCCCGGCCGCCGGCACGATCCCGAGCCCTGCCAGCTGCCGCGTCAGCTCCAGCGCCCCCGGGAGCTCTGGCGCATAGGAGATCATGCGGATGACATCGCTATAGGCGAGCAGCTCGTCGGCCGAGCCATCGTCTGGGGTGCGCAGGCTCGCCAGGTCCTGCGCGCCGCGCTGGGCGGGGCTGAAGTAGGGCCCTTCGAGGTGAACGCCGAGGACCTCCGCCCCGGGACGCGGTACGCTGCACCAGGCGCGGCACGCCTCCAGACAGGCCAGCATATCGGGAAGGGGTGCGGCCGCAATCGTAGCCAGGAGCGAGGTAGTGCCATGCCGGGCGTTCTCTTCGGTGATGGCGCGAAAGGCCTCCGGCGAGGGCTCGTTAAAGCTGTGGCCGACCGCCCCGTGCGTGTGGATATCGACCAGCCCCGGCGCAATGTAGCGGCCGCCGACATCCAGGCGCACCACGCCTTCCGGCAGCTCGCCCGGGGCGACCAGTCCGGCGATTCGCCTGCCCTCCACGACAACCGCCGTGCCGGTTACGATCCGGTCGGGCAACACGACCCGCCCGTTCACCAGCGCGATGGCCGGCCCGTCAGCCTTTGGGATAGCCTGTGCCGCCATCGGCGCCCCTCCTCGGCGTCAGTACTCGCCGCACTCGAGAGCCGTCTCAATGCTGCAGCGTGAGGCCGCTTCACAGCAGCGAGGCCGAGTCGGCATCCAGGTACAGCACCGCGTGCGGCTGTCGCTGCAGCATCGAGGCCGGGCACTCGGGCGTGACGGGCCCCTCGAGCGCCCTCTTGACGGCGGGCGCCTTGCGCCGCTCCGGCACGACCACGAACAGCC
>JAIMBM010000313.1 GCA_023511475.1 Anaerolineae bacterium | reverse complement strand
CACGGACCCGGCAACCCCCGCGCTCTCAGCCCCGCCGAGCTGGAGCGGCGGGACAGGGTGCCCTACGCTGGCACGGCCTCGACAGCCGGGCGCACCTGCGACGGGTCCTGTACCGGGCCGGAGGTCTGCCGGCCGCGGCGCACATAGAGCGCGGGCGCTGGCATCGCCGGAAGCCCCAGCTGCTCGAGCCGCGCCGCACCGGCCTGCGGATCGACCGTCTCTACCAGGCTGTTGGGGTCATAGATGCCCAGCGCCACATGCCGGAGCTTGCGGCTGAGCTCCGCCTTCGGCTCACCGACGATGATCAGATGCAGTGGGGGGTTGACAAAGCGGTACACCGCCAGCGCATAGGGGGCGGCGTGGTGCCGGTAGGCCCGGTACAGCGGAGCAATCGCCTCCAGCGTGCTGGCCGCGGCGTCATAGTACTCATCCCTGCCGGTCAGGCGGTGGAGGTGAAGCGCCATGTCTGCCGCGACGGCGTTCTCGTCCAGCAGCTTGAGCCGCTCGCGCAGGCGCCCCAACGCCTGCGGATCGTAGGGGATGTCGTAAAAGCCGCCGACGTCCGGATCCATCAGCCGGGCGCGCATGATGCCCATGAGCTCTTCCGCCCGCTGCAAATAGTCGCCATGCCCGGCGTAGGCGTGAGCCTTGAGGAGCGCCTTCCCCATCCAGGCCTGATCCGCCAGCAGCCCGGCCACGTGCGCCGCACCGTCGTAGTAGTGCGCCATCCCGGCGCCGGGAGCATAGTTCAGGCGCCAGAGAGCTTCCAGAGCCTCCAGCCCGTGCTCGCCGAGGTACGGCTCGTCGAGGACGGTCGCGGCCTCCAGATAGGCCAGGATCATCATGGCGTTCCAGGAGGTAAAGATCGTGGGGTCCATGGCCGGCGGCGTGCGCCAGGCCCGCTCCTCGGCATTGAGGCGGTAGTATTCCTCCTCGGCTCTCAGGCTCCCGGCAAAGCCGCCCGTCTCGACATCGTGCAGAGCCGACTCGGTGAAGGCCAGCACGTCGCGGGCCGTCTTCCAGAAGAGGGGCCGGTCGAGGACCTGCGCCGCATGCAGGTAGGTGGAGAGCAGCCGCGCGTTGCCGTCGAGCATCTTCTCATAGTGCGGGCGGCTCCAGTCGGCCGTTGTGGAGTAGCGGAAAAAGCCCCCATCAACCGGATCGTACATCCCGCCCTCGGCCATGGCGGTCAGCGTGGTATCGGCGATATCGAGCAGGTCCGAATCGCGCCCGACATGCCCGGCGGCCAGCGCCAGCTCTATCGTATCGGGCAGTGGAAACTTGGGAGCCTGACCAAAACCGCCGTGCTCGGGGTCAAAGCTGCGTCTCGTCGCCTCGACCACCTCGTCGACGATCGAGGGCCTCACGCTGCCTCGCAGCCGGTGCCGGAGCTCCTCCATCCGCGCCCGCCGCTCCCTACGGCGCTTTAGCTTCTCCTCGAGATCGGCCCGCTCCGTCCGATAGTACCGGACCACCTCATCGAGGGTTGAGAGAACCTCCTCCGGGGGCATGAAGGTTCCGCCCGTGAGGAGGTCCCCTTCGGGGACGAGAAAAGCGGTCGTCGGCCAGCCGCCCAGGTTGTACCGGTTGTTGATGTCCGGCCGGCGGTCGGCGTCCACGCGGATGGGAACCGCTTCGGCAGTGACCCGCCGCACGACCTCTCCGTCGCGGTAGGTGCTCTCGTCCATCACGTGGCACCAGTGGCACCACACCGCACTGATGGAGAGCAGGATGGGCACATCCCTCTCGCGTGCCTCGCGAAAGGCCTCTGGCGTCCACTGCCGCCATGGGATCGAGACCGCCACGTCATGGGGCCGTATGTCAGCCATTGCACCGCTCCGCATACGATCTGAACGCACCCGCCGGAGCGGCCGTTCTCCGACAACCGCTCCAAAGCACGCCGCACTCCCTGCCCTAAGGCTCGGCCTGGGAATGCAGGTGTCGCTGCTCAAAGATCTCTGCCATGAACTGGCGCACCTGCAGATCGAGGCCCTCCGCAGATAGAAAGACCTCGTTGGTGCCATCGACCGACTCGATAGTCAGGCTGACCGAGCCCTGCGGGCCGGCCAGCGTGAGCCCATCATGACGGCGCTCCACCACGTCGAGCCCCAGCCCGGCGTGGCCAAAGGAGAGCTCCGCCGCCTCGATGACCTGCCTCGGGCTCATCAAAGTCGAAGTTGCGTACCTCACCGGTCCCATCCTCCGGGAGCCCCGCGGGCCACTTCCGGTCAACGGCGGATGATAATCCGCCTGAAGCCCTCGGCGTAGCGTGGCCGTTCGTCTGGTGAGGGAGCACGCGGGTCAACGTTCTCGCGTATCCGCCTCTCCAGAGCGGCCATGTCCCCAATCTGGCTGGCATGGCAGGCGAGGGCCGCGATCTTGAGATCGATCAAATCGGTCGTATCCACCCAAAAGTCGGGCTCATTGGTGACGGCCAGATAGGCCTCGCTCACCTGGTGCGGGGCGAGCCCCTCCGCCAGATGCTCGGGGTAGTACAGGCGCGTTCCGGCTGCAGGGAAGAGGGCGTCCAGCGTCACGTCGCCAACCACGCGATGGTCGGCGTGGTTCGGATAGATGCCACGCGCAAAACGCGTCGTGGGATCGGTGGTGATGACGACGTCCGGCCTGAAGCGCCTTATCTCCCGCACGATATCGCCTCTCAGCCTCAGCGATGGCTCCAGCTCACCATCCCGGTAGTCCAGGAACTGGATCTGGTGGACGCCGAGTACCCGGCCTGCTGCCCGCTGCTCCTCCTCGCGGATCGCCGCGAGGCGCTCGGACGTCATCGTCGGGTCGTTGCTACCCTTGTCGCCACGCGTGCAGATCAGGTATGCGACCTCGATCCCCTCCCGCACCCAGCGGGCTATCGTGCCGCCGCAAAAGAACTCGGGATCATCGGGGTGAGCGACGACGACCATGGCCTTGTCAAACCGATCGGGCACGATGTCAACTCCGTTGTCGTCACCTCTGCAGCGCTTCGTCTTCCGCCCACGTGGCCAGGTGCCCGGAAGCGCGGGCGTCGAACACCTGGCTGCATCTCGACCCGCCCGGACCGGCCAGCAATTCCTGTGCCACACGACCTCCCGCACCGCCGCAAGCCAACCGGCAGGATACTGGCGAACCATCGTGTGGCCTGCTTCTTGCTCATGCGCGTCGGCGCACCGTCGCCGGCCGCAGGCGGCGGACGGACCGGCGCCGATCACGGAGGCCCGCATGCCCGCTCAGCCAGACTCTCGCGCCCGAGAGGCGGCATCCAGGAGCAATCTTGCCCTGCTCTCCGTACGTGCGCTGGTCGCCAGCCTGCGCGGCAGCATACTCTCCGTGATCCTTCAGCCCTTCGTGCTGGCGCTCGGCGCGCCCGTCTCCTACATCGGGTGGCTCGAATCCATCGGTGGATATCGAGGCCTGGTGCCAACGCTCGTGCTTCCCGCTGCGGGCTGGCTCGCCGACCGGCTCGGGCGCAAGCGCATCCTGGTTGCAGCAAGCCTGTTTGGAGCCGCGAGCCTCTTCCTCATGACGCTCTCGAGCCTCGAGCGAAACGCGCTGCTCCTCACCCCGGCGCTGGTTCTTTTCGGCGTGAGCGCCATCGGACGGCCCGCGACCGACGCACTGGTCGTCGAATCTGTCAGCCCAGAGCAGGTCGGCTATGCCTACGGCCAGTTCAGCCTGGCGGCGGCTGCGGCCAGCGTGATCGCCTCACTGGGCGGTGGCTTTGCGGCGGAAGAGCTGGGTTTCACGGCAACCTGGGCCGGCATCGCCATCCTGGAGGCGCTTGCCGTGCTCGTGCTCATCTTCGGGGTGCAGGAGACGCTCGCGGCCCGGCGGCGTGCCCGTGTGCCGATCCGCCAGCTGCCTCGCCTCGCGGCTGGTCTGCTAGTCCCGCCTCCGGCGCTGCGCTGGCTGTACGCGGCCATCGTCATCGACACCTTCGCCTACGGCATTGGTGGAGCGCTGCTCTACGGCTTCCTTGCCGACCGCTACGGCTTTACGCCATCCCAGTTCGGCATCATGAACGCCGCTTACTCCATCGCCTGGATGGTGAGCCAGCTGCCGGCCGGCCGCCTCGCCGACCGCGGCCTCACCAGAGAGCTCCTGATTGCGGCCGAGCTGCTGAACACCCTGATAGTAGCCATCTGGCTTGTCACCTCTCGCTTCGAGGTGTTCGTCGCCACGATGGTGCTCTTTGGCATAGTCGCTGCTCTGTGGAGCCCCGCGCTAATGGCCTGGGTGAACGACCGCATCCTGCCCGAGCGCCGGGCCGAGGAGTTCGGGCGCCTGAGCGGTGCACCGGGTATCTTTGCGTTCCCGGCTCCTTTCCTTGGCGGCCTCCTCTACGAGCGGCTGGGATTTGCCGTACCGATCGCCCTCAACCTGGTCGGCCTCGTTATCGCCGACATCATCCTCGTGTGGGGCATGCCCCGCGAGCGTTAGCCCGTGAGCGCCCGGCCCAGCCGGTAGGCCTCCTCGAGGGCCCCGGCGTCGCCGCTGATGGCGCCCGCCGCATCGCCGCCCGGCGCGGCCGGCCATCGCTCGTGGGAGGCAGAGGCTGATGGAGGATGTACCTGCGGGCCCATAGGCACTGGCAGCGGTCGATGAAGGCCTTGGCCCATCCGCTCAGGCCAAGGAAGTACAGCGGCGACGCCAGAACGACCGCATCCGCCTCCAGAAGCTGCGGCAGGACGGACTGAAACCCATCCTCGACCACACAGACGCCGCTCCGGAAGCAGCCGTCACAGGCGATGCAGGGTGCGATACGCAGCCTGCACAGCTCGACCC
>JAIMBM010000312.1 GCA_023511475.1 Anaerolineae bacterium | reverse complement strand
GTTGGAGGTCATCCTGGCGTCCTCTGGATCGCGCCGCGGGTTGCGCTCCCAAAGACCAGACTCACGCCACTTCCGGGTTCCCCGCCTGCGCTGCCGGGGCGGGGCCAGGGCCGAATCCTCTATCTGCTCCTTGACGCGACAGGACACAGGGAGCAGTGAGGGCCGTATCCGTCGGCCCTCACTGCGCGGGCAGGAACTCGTTGGTAAAGGCCTTGCCGGCGTCGATGGGCCTGGGCAAGAGCCCGCGCCCACTCATCCAGTCCGCATAGGCCTGCCACACGCTGTGCTTCTGCTCGCCCCAGCGCGGCGCATCCGCCCGATAGCGCGGGCTGAGCCAGGCCTGGCTCTGGCGGATCAGCTCGGGGTCGGCCTCGGGCGCATACTTGATGAGTATCTCCGCCGCTTCCGCGGGATGCTCGATGGCATAGCGGTAGCCCCGCGCTGTGGCCGCGAGAAAGCGCCGGACCAGGTCCGGACGTCTGGATATGGTGGATTCGCTCGTCACCAGCACCGGCGTGTAATAGTCCGGAAGGCAGCTGGGCCAGTCGCTCAGGCGCAGCAGATTGACCGGCAGGCCTCGCCGACCGGCTTCGATTCCCTCCCAGCCCTCAAAGATCCAGGCGACATCGACATCCCGCTGCTCGATCGCGGTCAGCGGGTCGCTTGCGCCGATGTTCACAAACTCGAGCCTGCTCGGGTCGGCGCCGTCGCACTCCATGAGCCCACCGAGGACCTGCTCCTCAATGGGCAGCCCAAAGGCGCCGTACCTCTTGCCTTCGAGGTCCTTTGGTCGGGTGATACCCTTCTCTTTCAGCGAGATGAGCGCGGAGGTGTTGTGCTGGATGATCGCCGCGATCGAGACTACGGGAATATCCGTTGCGCGGGCGTTCGTCACCTCCTCCTGAAAGGAGATGCCAAAGTCTGCCTTGTCGGTCGCCACGAGCTGCACCGGGGTGCCTCCCTGGCCCGGCTGGATGATCTCGACCTCGAGGCCCTGCTCGCGATACCAGCCCTTGTCCAGGGCCACGTAGAGCCCGGTGTGATTGGTGTTGGGCGCCCAGTCCAGCATCACCGTCACTTTGGCCGGCGCACCCGACGGCCCGCGGCACCCGGCGAGGGCGCCTGCGACGAGGACGGGCAGGAGAGCCAGGCGCAGCAGGTGCTGCAGGCGCGTCCGTCCAGAGGCCCGCCGGGCCCCTGGCCCGTGCGCCGCGCAGCGCACGATCGACGATGCCAAGAAGCTACACAGTTGCACAAGCCTTGCCATAGTGAACCTCCCGATTCGCCTGCCAGCGGGAACGAGCGCTGATGGTGGTGGCCATATCGCAGCGGCGGGGCTCTACTTCGCCTCCTCCCACTGCTCCTCACGCCGGGCGGTGTAGTACCAGGGCAGTGCCAGCCGCTCTGCGGCGGCTATGGCCAGAAAGAGGACAATGCTCAGGAGCGAGGTCACGCCGATGGCGGCAAAGACCCGCTCCGTCAGGAACGAGTTCGAGGCGCGGATCATGTACACTCCCAGCCCACGCCCGGCGGCGACCCACTCGCCGATCACCGCCCCGACGACGCTGTAGGTAATGGCGATCTTGAGCCCGGAGAAGAACCCCGGGAGCGCGCCCGGCAGCCGCCCCTTCAGGAGAATCTGACGCCGGGTCGCTCCCATGGAGCGCAGGACGGCCAGGAGCTCCGGGTCGGCGGCGCGCAGGCCGTCGGCAGTGGCGACGACGATCGGGAAGAAGCAGACCAGGGCCACGACCACCGCCTTGGGCGCCGTGCCGTAACCGAACCAGATCACGAGCAGCGGCGCCAGGGCCATGATCGGGACGGTCTGCGACGCCACCAGCAGGGGATAGAGCACCCGCCGCAGGAGCGGTGAGAGGTCAATAGCCAGAGCCAGCCCAAAGCCGCAGGCGATGGCCAGCACCAGGCCCAGGGCGGTCTCCAGGAGCGTCTGCGCGCTGTGCCAGGCCAGCAGTCGCCACTGGGAGATGCCCGCAGCCACAATCTGCGCCGGCGAGGGCAGGATATACCTGGGCACGCGCAATCCCCACGCCAAGAGCTGCCAGAGGGCCACCAGGCCCGCGAGGAGCGCCAGGGGCGGCAAGAGATCGCGTCTCGGCAAGGGGTGTCGCATCTCCATAGGGTCACCTCGGGCAAGGCACGCCGCGGGCATGCCATCGGGAAAAGGAAAGCGGCTGCCTGACCTCCGCGGGTTCGGCAGCCGCACGCCTGCTACGATAGCCTCCCTACGCTGGCATTATCCAGGTCAGGTTCAGGGGTCGATGGCGGATCAGCCATCCTCTCAGCCCGGCTACCCCGAGCTCCCCCAGCATCAGTGTTCAGATGTTGAGGAGAGTATACTCTGGGGGGCTGGCGGTGTCAACTGGGGATTAACCCCCACCCCCGCGCCGCGCTATCCATTACCCACAAGTGGCCCGGGGGGAGCGTAGGCGCCGATGGCCTGCGCAGCATCTCGCGGAGTCTGCCGCCCCCACGCCTGCCCCTCCCCCAGGCAGGCGCCGGGCGCCTGCCTGGGGGAGGGGCAGGGGTGGGGGCACTCTGGGGTTGCAGCACATCGCGGCTACTGCTCGGTGTGTTCCGAGCAGCAGTGTCGGCGGGGGCGGTCCGCTGGGATGAGCACCGGAGGGCTATGTCATGCCCCGGGATGCTCTGCAGCCCGACTTATGGGTTATGGGTAATGCACAGCGCGCCGCGAGGGCGGGGAAGGGGGCCGAGGGGATGGGGCACTGCCCCTCGAGTGGCCTGGTCACGCCCGTGGGGCCACCTGTCCGCACCTGAACGGGGGAAGGGGGCGGGGAGGGGGCAACACGTGGCATCCGGCGCTGCCAGGAAGCGAGTCTGAACAGTTACCCAGCGCGGTGGTGGGGGCGCTGCCGCGCCAAGACCTGCGGGCCGTGAAGCAGGCTAAGAGCGCCCATCGAGCCAAGGGAGAGTGTCCGCCAGGCAAGGTTGCTACGCGCGCCGAACGGTTACGGCGGGCTGGCAGGTGAACTCTTGCCATCGCTGCTCGACCCGTCCCGTGGCGGCGTCGCCGTCGTGGATGTAGACGCGGTAGCGGAGGACGAGCGGCCGGTCCCGGTCGATGGTATAGGGCTCCGCAAAAGTGAAGGAGGGCCCGTGTGTCATGTTGTTCCAGTTCAGCCAGTAGACCGGATAGCGAGGGTTGAGGGGGTGGTCGAAGATGGCCACGCCCTGCCACCGTCCCTCGACGGGGCCGGAGTGATCTATCCAGCGTGCCCGCGCCCCGGAGGTCGCGTGGCAGCGCTCCACGTTGTTCTCTCCCTCCGAGGTTACAACGCGCCCTCCGCGGACGCCGGGCCGCATCTCTGACGCGCGGTACATGCGCAGGTCGTAGGCCGAAAGCGGGTCGGCGACGTGCATGCCCCGGGGCACATGGCAGGCGAGGAGGTTGTAGGCGGTCTTGCCCAGCGTGACGGGTTCATCGACCGGCTTGAGGGAGAGGCGAAAGTCCAGTATGCGCTGGTTAGGCGGGAGCCGGTAAATCCACACCTCGCGTCGCTCATCGAGGAGGTCGACCCCCACGGGGGTGCGCCAGAGGTTGCGCTCGACAAAGCGGCCGACAACCGGCCCCTCATCCATCCTCAGGAAGGAGCGGTGCAGGATACGCCCCGTTTCCCCTTCGCGCTCCTCCCAGAAGCTGATGCCGTTGACGTGCTGATGCCCGATGAAGAGGCCATGGTGCCAGTAGTGGCCTCGCTGGGTGCCAGGGAACTCGCCGTTCTGGGTGACGGGCACACCGGCCGGCCCGTAGATCGGGTGGAAGAACGGCTTGTAGAGGCTGCCGTGGCGCCAGCCATAGTTGTACGTGGCAAAACACTCGCCGTCGATCTCGATATCGAGGGCCCGATCCTGGTCGGCATCACCGTGCCAGATGCGGAAGCGGACCCCCTCCTCGCGGTGCCACGGCTCGCCGCCGGACTCTCGGGGAGTGGTCACGACCCGGTAGCATCGCGGCGTGTGCGGCCGGGTTTCACCCGCCAGCAGCCACACCCAGACCTGCTCAAGGCGCTGGGCGGGGACGGCTCCGCACGGGTTTCCCTGGGCATCCAACTCTTCGAAGAGGGCCCGGTCGGCCTCGCCGAGGTCTATGGTGGCCTCGGCCACTGCATCGCGATAGGCAAGGTCCCCCGGATCGACCACGACGAGGAATGCCCTGCTATCCGTGGTCAGCCCGCGGCCCATCGCAGGTCCCTCTCGGCTCTCGGCACGCTCACGGCTCCATCCTTGACTGGCCGCTGACGGACGTCGAGGAAATGCTACAGGAGGAGAACCGAGGCGCAGACATGACATATCCGCGCCAGGTTCCAGAATAGCATGAGGAGGGGCATTTTGTCAACTGTA
This sequence comes from Anaerolineae bacterium, assembly GCA_023511475.1. Taxonomy (GTDB): domain Bacteria; phylum Chloroflexota; class Anaerolineae; order SpSt-313; family SpSt-313; genus SpSt-313. The sequence goes on along the minus strand of JAIMBM010000312.1, from coordinate 400 downwards.
GAGCGTTGCTGGTCACACGCGCGCCTTCTGCCAGGAGCGGGACCGGAACCGCAGGCAGTTCAGCAGGCCACGCATCGCCATGTCGGTTGCCAGCGCGTACCACGCCCCCATCAGGCCCCAACCGAGGCCGTGGACGAACAGCATCGCCAGCCCAAAGCGTACGACGACGACGCTGATCCCGTTGGAGAGCATGGGGAAGCGGGTGTCGCCGGCACCGCGCAGGGCGCCGGAGAAGATCATCGTTGACGCCAGCAGCGGCTGCGCCAGGGCGACGACCCGAAGTGGGCCACTCCCCAGCGCAACGACCTGCGGATCGTTGGTGAAAAAGCCGACGATCTGGCGCGAGAAGAGGAAGAAGGAAAGGCCGGCGACCGTCATCACGGTTGCACCGAGGCGAAAG
>JAIMBM010000311.1 GCA_023511475.1 Anaerolineae bacterium | reverse complement strand
ATCTCATCCTCTCCTGGCTCCGCCTGAGCGGTGGCTGCGTTCGAGCCGCCGCCCCAACGGCGGCGGACTGGTTGCCAGGTGCCGGGCGGTTTCCAGACGGCTCCCGGCCCCGTCCGTTGCTGTGGACAGGGCCGGGAGCAGGGTCGATTGCGGCTCAGCTTGCTCGCAATCCTACCGATGGGTGGCCTTGTAGTTCTCCACCTCTTTCTCGACTGCCGCCTGGGCATCGGCCAGCGCCTGCTCAGGCGTCTTCACCCCATCCCAGACCTCCTGGAAGGCGGTGACGAGCGGGTTGTACCAGGTCGGAGCTTCGAGAACGAAGCGTCTGCTCCGGGTGACCTTCATGCTCTCCAGCACGACGTCCCAGCCGGGGGTATCGGCCAGGGCGGGGTCGCTGGCAGCCTCGATGCGGGAGGGCATCCAGCCGGAGGCCTGAGCGAACAGCACCTGCATGTCCTTGGAGGTCAGGAACTTGATGAACTCCCAGGCGCCGTCGGGGTTCTTGGCGCCGTAGGGGATCTCCAGGTCAAAGCCGGCGCCCCAGGAGGCAGGGGTCTTGTTGTAGGGGATGAGGGTCACTCCCCACTTCATGTCGGGCGCGTAGGTCTGGAGATCGCCGATGTAGGTCTGCACCTGGACGATCATGGCCACCTGGCCACTGATGAAGGGATCCTGCGCACCCGTGCCAAAGCCGCTGGCAAAGTTGTCCAGGTTCTCCTTGCCGTAGTGGTTGACCCACTTCTGGTACCAGGCGGCAGTCTCTACGACCTCCGGAGCGGTGAACAGGAACTTGCCCTGATCGTCGACGAGCACCGCGCCGTTGCTATAGATGAAGGGGAGCATCCAGCAGTTGCCCCACATGGGGTTGAAGCCGACGCGGACAAGGTTGCCCTTGTCATCCTTCTTGTCGAGCTTGAGGGCATACTCCCACAGCTCGTCCCAGGTCTTGGGCGGCTTCTCAGGGTCGAGGCCGACCTCCTCGAAGGCGCTCTTGTTGTAGTAGAGCAGACGCGTGTCGGGCGCGAAGGGGATGCCCCAGGTCTGGCCTTTGTACACGACGTCCTTCAAGGGGTACTCCCAGAAGGCGCTCATGTCAAAGCTGTCGCGGGCGATATAGTCGTCGAGGGCGATGATCTGCTTGGCCTCGGCCCGCTGCCCGGCGCGAGTCTGGTCCGCCATGGTGACGTCGGGCGGGTCGCCCGCGGCGACGGCGGCCAGAACTTTCTGCTCATAGGTCCAGAAATCCGTGAATACGGGCTCGACGATATAGTCCGGGTTGGTGGCATTGAACTCGGCGACGATCTTGTCAAAGACGTCCCGCCCGGGGCCGGAGCCGAAGATGTGCCAGAAGGCCACGCGGGTGCGTTCCTTGGGGACGGCAACCGTCTCCTTGACGACCTTGGTGACCTCCTTCTCCACTACCTCGGTCTCTTTGACGGGCGTCGGCGCGGCCTTGGGGCCACATGCTGCCAGGAGCGTCAGCACGAGGACCACGCCAATCAGGGCAGAGAGTGAGCGTTTCATGGACCTCCTCCTTGAAGCAGGAAACGATGATCTGACGGGCCGGGCCAGGGCCGCCGGATGCGTGTTGCGCAGTTGGCCCATGCCTCCTTTCTGCAGCGCGGGCCGTTGCCGGCTAGGAAGTGGCGCCGCATGAGGCGCGCACGACCAGCTCCACGGGTAGAAAGGTCTCGCGCTCTGGCTGCCGGCCGTCGAGCATCTCGAGCAGCTTGGCGGCTGCCCGCGCTCCCATGTCGTAGGGTCTCTGGCGCACCGTCGTCAGGGGCGGCGTGAGCGCCGAGGCGACCGGCTCGTCGGCATAGCCAACGAGAGCGACGTCGCCCGGTATCGCGAGACCCATCTCACGGCACGTCTCCATGACCTGGACGGCGATGATGTCGTTGCAGGCCAGGATCGCGGAAGGACGGTCGGCCCGGCTCAGGAACTCGCGGATTGCCTGCCGCTCAAAGAGGGCAAGGCGGGGTACCATGTCGTCCAGCACCTGCACTTCGCTCAAGAAGGGCAACAGGCCCTGGAAGACCAGATTCTGGTCAAAAGGAAGGCCGGCCTCCTCAAGGGCCTGGCGGTAGCCGCGCAGGCGGCCGGCCACCGACGAGACATAGAGGTTCGGCCTGGTCACAAACCCGATTCGCCGATGCCCGAGCTGCAGCAAGTGCCGGGTGAGCAGGTACCCGCCACGGACATCATCCGAGACGACAAAGGGCACATCCAGCTCGTCGAAGTAGCGATCGACGAGCACGACGGGCACGCCCGCAGCGGCGAGCTCGGAGAGGGTGCGGTGCGGCTGGGGGCTGTCCGCCGCCATGACAAGGAAACCGTCGACCTTGCCGCCTTCCCACATCTCCCGGAGGTGCCGCTGCTCGAGGCCGATCTCGTTCCCGCTGCTGGCCAGCAGGGGGTGATAGTCCCGCTGCGCCATCGTGTGTTCAGCGCCGTTCACGATGCGCATCATAAAGTAGTCGCGCATCTCCGGCACGAGGAGGCCGACGGTGCCGGAGTGGCGGTTGTTGGCCCGGCGTTCGGGTGCGCGGGCAAACGTCCCTCGCCCTGGAATGCGCTCGATCAGGCCCTCGGCGATGAGGAGCTGCAGCGCGTGGCGAACGGTCGGCCGGCTGACGCCGAGGAGGGACATCAGCTCCATCTCTGAGGGCATGGCGGATGATGGGGGATAGGTGCCGTCGGCCAGACGCTGCTTGAGGTATCCGACAACCTGCTGGTACAGCGGCTCCGGCCGGCTGCGGCTGGGAAGCTCGCCACCCATAGGGACCATCCTTGTCCGAACCTGTCCTATGCATTATAATACAGGTTAGCATGGTTGTCAATGTGTGGGGAGGGGGCGATGCTCATCATCGGGGAAAAGATCAACACGGTGAACGCGCGCGTGCGTCGTGCGGTAGAGGAGAGGGATGCCTCCTACATCCAGCACCTGGCGCGCTCGCAGGCTGAGGCGGGCGCCGAGGTCATTGATGTCAACGTGGGCGGCCTCCCGGGTGCCGAGCCGGAGCTGATGCAGTGGGCCGTGGGCCTGGTGCAGGAGGTGACGGACCTTCCGCTCGCCATCGACAGCACCGATCCCGAGACCATCCGCGCCGGGTTGGCCGCCTGCGCGCACCCGGAGAACGCCTGGGCCAACTCGGTGACGCTAGAGGAGGAGCGACTCAAGGGAATCCTCCCGCTCGTGCGCGAGTACGGCTGTACGGTAGTGGCCCTGTGTATCGACAGGTGGGGCGTTCCGAGCGATGCGGCGGGACGGGTGGAGGTGGCGAGGCGCCTCATCGACGAGATACAGCGGTGGGGCATCCCCCTCGAGCGGGTGTATATCGATTGTCTCATTCAGCCGGTCAGCGTCCAGCCAGCAGCCGCGTGGGTCAGCCTGGAGACGGTCCGCGCCGTGCGTGCGGCCCTTCCGGGGATCAAGACCGCCATCTGCCTGAGCGGCATCTCCTTTGGGCTGCCGGCGCGGCGTGTCCTCAACCGGGCCTTTCTGCCCCCGCTCATGGAGGCCGGGGTCGATGCTATCTTTCTGGACCCGCTGGACCACGCCCTGATGACCGTCCTCAGAGCCTCGCGTGTCCTCTTTGGCGAGGACCTCTTAGGGCTGGAGTACATCGCCACGTACCGGGCGGGGCAGCTGGAGTGATGCCGGGGTAAGCCTTTTGTGGACCGAGGAGGGCCACTATGCGCTTCAGGGATAGGCTTTGCAGCGGCCGGTTCGTCGTCACCATGGACTCGATTCCCCCCAAAGGGACAGACCTCTCGCGAATGCTCGGCGCCCTCTCCCCGGTCAGGCAGAGGGTCGACGCCATCAACGTGCCGGACATGCCCAGCGCCGTGATGCGCGTGAGTGCGCTGGCCGTGGCCCGGGCGCTGAAGGAGCAGGGGTTCGAGCCCATCCTGCAGATGACCTGCCGCGACCGAAACCGGCTGGCCCTGCAGGCGGACCTCCTCGGGGCGGCGGTCCTCGGGATCGAGAACGTGCTGATCCTCGGCGGAGACGACGCCTCGCTGAGCGATCACCCCGGGGCACGGGGGGTCTTTGACCTGGACTCCGTGGCCTTGCTTAAGGCGGCCCGCGCCCTGGAGCGCGGCACGGACATGGCCGGTCACCGCCTGGAGGGCGCACCGCGCTTCTGCCTGGGCGCTGCCGCCAACCCCAACGCCGCCTCGCCCGACGACGAGCTGCGCGAGATGGAAGCAAAGGTCCACGCCGGCGCCGAGTTCTTCCAGACTCAGCCAGTGTTCGACCTCGACGCCTTCGCCGCCTTTATGAAGCGCGCCGAGGGCCTGGGAGTGCCGGTCCTGGCCGGGGTTTTTCTCCTCAAGTCGGCGAGGATGGCGCGCTACATGAACGAGAACGTGCCCGAGGTGCATGTGCCGCAGTGGGTCATCGCCGCGCTCGAAGGGGCGAAGGACCCGGCGGCCAAGAGCCTCGAGATCGCCCTGTCGATACTGCAGGGGCTGCGTGGCTTGTGCGCCGGCGTGCACCTCATGACCGTGAACTGGGAAGCGCAGGCCATCGCGCTGCTGGAGGCGGCCGGGTTGTAGCGGGTGGGGCGAGCAGGACCTCCCAGCCCCGGAGGCCCCGACCCAGCGTGCAGGCTGCAGCGCCCGGTGCTCGGGTCGAGTTCAGATTTGGGGCAGTTGGCGCCCAGGCACGCCGTCGCTGGCCCTCCCCCGGGGGCATTCCCCGCCTTGCTCGCAGAGCAAAGCGGGGAATGCCCCTCGTCCCCTCCCCAGGCGGACGCCGCGGCGTCCGCCTGGGG
>JAIMBM010000310.1 GCA_023511475.1 Anaerolineae bacterium | reverse complement strand
CCCGCCCCCGCGGCGCGTGGGCGGGGTCAGGGGTGGGGGCACCTATGGAAGAGAGCACGCTGGCGTCCCTCAAGTTAGCGCCTATGGGGGTTAGGGGTGGGGCCTTCTGCTACCAGGCAGAGCAGAGCCGGGATTCCTGCCGGGGCTGAGCGACCAGCCCTAGTCCGCCAAAGCAGCAGGAATTGGCTCGGCCTCGCGTCCGTAGGTCTCGAGCCAGTCCTCTGGCACCCGGACGACAGGCCGGTAAGGCCTCGCCTCCGCATTGGCAATCTCGGCAAGGGCACGCAGGCGGCCTGCGGCCACTGTCGAGGCGAACTCCTCCCACTCTCCAGGAGGCAACTGCGTGATCTCCTGCCAGATGGCCCGCCCCGCGAGAAAGCCCGAGGCCCCGCCCCGGCAGGCGATCTCAACCTGCCGACGGAAAAGCTCATAGTCCACCGCAGCAGAGAGCAGCACCCACGGCACCTCGATGGCATCGCTCAGCCGGCGACAGTGGTCCAGCGCAGCCTCTGCACCCTCATACTGCAGATCGACAGGGAACTCGGCCTTCAGAACGTCGACGCCGAGGGGCACAAGTTGCCGCGCCGTGTCGTGTACGAGCAGCGGCCGCACACGGGCGAAAGCCTCCCAGCCTTTCGGGACAGCCGGATCAGTGGCGTAGGAGAGGGGCTCCAGAAGGAAGGGAATGTCGTGAATGCGGCAGGATTCGCCAACGCTCTCGACCAGCGCCTCCTGCTCCCGGGCGGTAGGGGCATCCGGCCGGTAGTAGAGGAGCAGCTTGACCGCCGAAGCACCCATGCGCCTGATCTTGGCCACGTCCCAGTGCGGGATCAAAGTGGTGCGCCGGGCGCCGGGCTCCCCCTCGTACCCCGAAGCCTCCAGGCTGACGATCAGCCCCACGCTCCCCGGCAAGGCCCCCTGTCCGATAGCCTGCGCCGCGCCATAGATCGGGTCGAGCAGCACAGCACTCGCGTATGGCGACAGGACCCGCGTGAGCAGCACCTTGAGGTCAACCAGCGCCTGAAACGGCACATCGGTCGGGGCCGCTGGATTCAGCGCCTTCCGCAGAGACCCGCGGTGATCCAGCGCCAGCATGGTGAAGACCCCCTGGCTGTTGACCAGTTGCTGAAGGCCGCGGAGCTTCCCGATAGTCAGTTGGGTCATCCCCTTGCGCACCTCCTCCGTGCCACACAGATGGGGAGATCGACCTCACCAGCCCGCGGGTAGCCAGGCCGGGCACGGCTGCCCTGCCGGCCATGGCGCCACGCTCATCGCGTTCCCCTCCCCTCCGGCCACGCCGCCCCCCAGGAGCTCCACACCGACCGTCGACGCGCGCGTGGGCGTGAGGGTCGGCGTCCCGGTCGCCTCGAGGGGGACGCCAGGAGCGTTCCGCGGCGCCGTGATGAGCGCCCCTATCGCCGTCAGTATGAGCGCCACTGCCGCTACGGCAGAGACTACAAGGAGCACTCTCGTCTTCTCCCAAGCGTCCACCCGATACCTCCAGGAGTCGGAACCGGTTTCACCAGGAGCACCGAGAGCCCATAGGGAGGTATGACCGGCAGACGTAAGGGAGTAGGTGCCCCCGGGTCTGGCTGCGCCCGAGCGCCGAGTGAGGAGAGCGGTGTGGCGCCCGCCCGTGCGGCAGGGCGGCAAGATTCGTGCCGCGCGTGCTCAGCGGGCGCAGTGCGAGGGTCCGCGCCCGCGGCGCTCTGCAATCTGTGCCGAGAGCTCGCAACCGAGGAGGATGATGAAGGCGCTCAGATAGAACCAGGCCAACAGGCCGATGATGGCGGCCAGCGACCCGTAGACGAGGGTATAGTTCGTGAAGAAGGCAACATAGTAGCCCCACAGTTGCCTGATCGTCGTCCAGATCACCCCGGCCGCCAGAGCCGCGGGCCAGGCATCGGCCACTTCGACCCTGGTAGCGGGCAACTTCCAGTAGAGAGCCAGGAAGACGCCCACCGACACCAGCAGAGACAGGAGCACACTGAGCGCATCAAAGAACCGGGCGAGGTCCTGCACCCGCAGCCCGGTAACCTCGGCTCCAATGCGCTGCAACGTCTCCAGAGTGGCTGTGGCCATGCTGGCGAGGAAGAACACCAGCCCGAGCGCGACGGCGAGCGCAATCGCCAGCAGCCGCTGGACGTAGGAGGGGCGCCCGGCGGGGCAATGCCAGACCCGGTTCACCATCGCAAGCAGGGCGCCAAAAAGCCCTGACCCGGCGTACAGGAGGCTCAATGCAGCCAGAAAACCGATTGTCCGCCGCTGCCTGAGGACCTGGTCGATCACGGTGGCGACCGTCTCTCGGAACACAGGCAGTATCTCGGATATGGCCCTGATGACGACCTCCTTGGCCTGTGCGCCCTCAAAGAAATAGCTACCGATGCCGATGAGCGCCAGAGTGAGCGGAAACAGCGAAAAGAAGAAGTAGTAAGCCAGAGCAGCTGCCAGGAAGCCGCCGTCGTGGGCGTTGTATGCATCCAGGCTGCGCTTGAGCAAGAGGGGAATGCCTCCGAGGATCTCATCGAGCCGCGAGAGGTAGCCCCCCACCTTCCTCATCAGATGCTCGAGGAACCGCCCCAGCCGACGGCGCAAGCCCACATCGCCCGCCTCAATCGCATCTTGGTGCAAGCACCCGCACTCCTTCAGCAACAGCTATGCCATTCGGTCGAGTGGCACGCAACTTGCTGCCCCGCTCTGGCACCGCCAGAGGGATGCACCTGTCAAAGCTTCGGACATGAGGTGACCATGGCCTATCAGATCGTCGGCATCGACATGGAGGTTCCGGAGGAGACCCAGGCGCAGATTCTAGAGCATATCGGCAAGCTCGACAAGTTCCTGACCGACCTTCCCGATGACACCTTCTACATCCGGGTCGCCCTCAACCACAACCAGCGCAACCCCAGGTGGACCGATGCGCTCGTCGACGTGGCGCTGCCCCATGCCAAGCTGCTGGCGAGAGGGAAGGCGAGCACCGCCGAGCATGCCGTGCATCTGGCGGTCATCGACATGGAAAGGCAGCTCCGCGAGTACAAGGAAAGGCTGAAACCTTTTCCGTAGACAGGCCTGGCGGACCGTCGGTCTGGCCTGACGTTCTCGCAACCCCCGCCGGCTCTCGCCACTGACCAGGAGGCTCTCGTGGGCAAAGCTCGCCCCTCCAAACCTGTGGAGATGGCCGAGACACCGGGCGCCGACGTGGCCATCACCGAAGTGCACGCCGACGGGCTCGAAGAGTGGGTCATCGTGACCAACCGCGGGCAGATCTCCCAGCCCCTGTCGGGTTGGGCCCTTGCCAGCCTGCATGGTTTCGCAGTATTCTTGTTCCCCCCGGGCACTGTGCTAGACCCGGGCACACAGCTCCGGGTGCTGAGCGGCGAGGGCGCCGCCCCCACCTCAGCACAGGACCTGCTGTGGGTGCGGGAGAGCGTGTGGAGTGACCGCAGCGACACGGTTCTCCTCTTTGACAACCTCGGTCGCGAGGTCGCGCGCCTCTCCTACCCGCGCCCGACCATCCGCGAGGACCGCATACCCAAGCGCAAGATGCTCGTCCTTGACCGCAGCGGCTACCACCTCGAGGATTGGGACGACGAGGTCCCCCGCTCCGACACACGCCGGCAGGGGTTGGCTCCGCGGGGGTAGCAGGCAGGGCAGCGGGGGCGCACGCCATGAGAGTCGGGTGCGGAGACCCCGGGCAGGGCGCCGATCCGTACAGCAAGAGGCACACCGCCTCGCAGATCGGAGGAGCTGCAGCAATGGGGCGTGTGGTCACGCAGCGGGAGGTTTCGGCCGGCGGCATTGTGTACCGCCCTGCCCAGCCCGAGCCGGAGGTCGTGCTCGTGCGAGTTCGGCGGGGAGACGAGGACCGATGGGTCCTGCCGAAGGGGCTGGTCGACGAAGGCGAGACGCTCGAGGAAGCAGCCCGGCGGGAGGTTCAGGAAGAGACCGGCCTCCTCGCCACCGTCGAGGAGGCCCTGAAGCCGATCGAGCTCTGGTACTACTGGCCGCCCGCTCAGCGGCGGCCGGGACGTCGGCCCAGAAATCCTCCCAGAGCCGGTCGATAGAGACCCCAAGGACCTGCTGGATGGCTTCAGGGAACGCGGAGCCGCCGGCCAGAGCGTCGATGACGGCCGCGACGCCGGAAGTGCCATAGGTGTGAATGATATAGAGAACCACAGCGTGGGACACGTCCCGGGCGATGCTGGCGTTGGAGTCCTCGTTGAACATGCGGCTGAGGTCGTCGGGTCCCGGGCGGTCCTGACCTTCCCGCAGCCCCAAGACAGTAGTGAAGTAATCCGGCGGGCGGGCGGACATGAGAGAGTCGGCCAGCCCCTCGTCAAACCACTTCGGCGGGACGGTGCCGCTGGCGATCACGGACCGGAGGGTGCGGGATGGACACGAGCGAAGCGGCCTTCGACAACCGGTTCACGCAGGCCTTCGGCATGCCGGTCGAGAAGATCCGCACCAAGATCCGGGACCAGCTGTCGCCCAACATTCGCGCGTTCATCGCGGAATCGCCGTTTCTGGTCATGGCCACATCCGACGCCCAGGGTCGATGCGACGCCTCTCCGAAAGGGGGAAGGCCGGGGTTCGTGCGCATCCTTGATGACCGGCATCTCCTGGTGCCTGACGCCGCGGGGAACCGGCTGTTCCAGTCCTACCTCAATATGGACGCGAACCCGCACGTCGGACTGATCTACCTGGTGCCGGGTCGCACCGACACGCTGCGCATCAACGGCCGGGCCCGGCTGGTCAGCGACGCACCGTGGTTCGACGACCTGGTGGTCAAGGGCCACCG
>JAIMBM010000031.1 GCA_023511475.1 Anaerolineae bacterium | reverse complement strand
CCTACATCCTCGCCTGACGCGTTGGGCCGGCTGCCTGAAGGTACTCCAGGGCCCGCTCCAGCACCGGGTCTGCATCCGCGGGCTGATCCGGGTCATAGGGCACGACGATGTCGGGGGTTAGCCCCTCACGGTCCAGCTGTCGGCCGTTGGGTGTTCGCCAGCGGGCGATCGTCACCCTCAGGGATGAGCCATCACGGAAGGTGTGTGTCGTCTGCACTGACCCTTTGCCGAAGGTGGGCCTGCCGATCAGCACGCCACGCCCCGTATCCTGCACGGCGCCGGCCACGATCTCCGCAGCGCTGGCAGAGCCTCCATCGACCAGGACGACCAGCGGCAGGCCGAGCGCCAGGCCGTCGCCTGTCGCCTTGTGCTCAGTGACCTTGCCGGTGTGGTCCTTCTCCGTGACGATCAGGCCTCTCGGGATGAACTGACTCGCAACCTCGACCGCGATGTGGAGGTACCCGCCGGGATTCCCGCGCAGGTCCAGTATCAGAGCCCGGGGACTCTCGGCCAACAGAGCCTGCAGTGCTTCCTTCATGCGCAGGCTGGCCTGGCCATTGAACTCGAACAGCCGCACATAGGCGATTCCGTCGCCCAGCATCCGATAGCTGATCGTGGGCAACTCGACCCGGGCGCGCACCAGCACAACCTCGAAGGGCTGCGCCTCGCCCTCTCGGCCGATTAGGAGCCGCACCTGCGTCCCCTCGGGCCCACGGATGAGGGCGACCGCCTCGGTCAGGTCTATCCCTTCCATCGGTCTGCCGTCGACCTCGAGGATCACGTCCCCGGGGCGAAGCCCCGCCTTCGCTGCAGGGGAATCCTGCAGGGGCTCGACGATGACCAGCCTGCCACCAACGAGGTCGACAGAGGCACCGATCCCGAAAAAGGTCCCCCGGAGGTCCTGCTCAAGAACCAGGGTCTCGTCGGGCTCAGAGAAGGCGGTCGCAGGATCGCCGAGCGACCGCACCATGCCATCGATGGCTCCATAGATCATCTTCTGAGTGTCGAGGGGACCCTCGCGATCGTACTCGTCCTCCAGGATGCCCCAAACCTGCCAGAAGATATCAAAGCGCTCTTGCACATCCTGCGGGACGCTGGCACGGGTGGGGGAGGAGACACCCTTGAGGTACCATCCGGCCGCAAACCCTGTCGCTCCCGACGCAGCCATCATGGCGAGCGCCAGCAGAAGGATCAGGGCCGCGCGCGTCCATTTGTTGCAGCTCATGAAATCCTCTCCTCGTAGGAGCCATCGAGCGGGGGTCGGGGTCGACATAATGCAGCCGCCCCGCGGACATAGGGTGATTGTAGCACACGCAGAGGGCGTCAGCAAGTTTCACACGCCCGCACGAGATCTGCCCGGCTGTCAAGATGGGCACGCGTGCCTCGCCGTGGTGACGCGGCCGGGCGGCGCCGAAACCGTCCGAGGGCCGCCGGCGGTGCCTGCAACGCGACAGGAGTGAGGCCGGCCTTTGCTGGCTCTCTCAGCAGCATGCCATCGGGCTGCCGCGCCGCCTCCGCGACACGCAGGCGCATGGCGGCGGCCCGGGCCGCACCACCGCGCGCTGGTGCCGTGCGCCGGCTGCAGGCGCATTGAGAACATCCCAGGCGTGTTTCCGCTGCGCGCCGCGGTTATGTCGCCTCGACCCCTCTCCAACTAAAGGTCGCGACATAACGTGCCTAGTGCGAAGTAGAAGGAGCGCCGCCCTCTCCGGCGAATAGTGCGCTCACAGCCCCTGCGCACAGGACGCAGCGCCGATCAGCGGCGCGTGCTGGTTCATGATGACCCGCACCGGGATGCGCTGCAACACCGGCGTCAGCCTCCCTTTGTCGCAGAAGGCGCGGATGAGCGTCCCATCCTGCAGCCTCGGCAGGATCCTCGGAGGTATCCCCCCGCCCAGGTATATCCCGCCGGTCGCCATGAGGGTCAGTGCCAGATTCCCGGCCTGTGCCCCCATCATCGATACGAACAGGTCGAGCGCCTGAGCGCAGAGGGGGTCAGCGCTCGCCAGGGCCAGGCTGGAGATGGCCGCGCTGGGGTCGCCGGTAGCCAGCCGCTCGGCGACCCACGGGGGCTGCTCCCCGCCCCTCTCCAGCAGGAAGGAGTAGATGGTATGCAGGCCCGGCCCGGAGAGGACGCGCTCCCAGCTTACGTGCCCCCCGCCGACTCGCCGGCGCACGTACTGCAGCAGGTGCACCTGCACGTCATCCGCCGGAGCAAAGTCCGTGTGGCCTCCCTCGCTCGCGCCGGGACGGTACCGCGTTCCATCCCAGCACAGGTAGCCCTGTCCAAGGCCCGTGCCGGGCGCGAGGATGCCGATTGGGCCGGTCGGGTCAGGCACCCCTTCTTGCAGCGTCGCCAGGTCCTCCCATGTGAGCACCGGCACAGAGTAGGCCAGGGCCGTCAGGTCGTTGATGAGGTAGACGCGATCGAGCCCCAGCGCCGTGCGCAGCCCCTCGACGGTGATACGCCAGGGCAGGTTGGTGATCCGCGCCTCTCCGCCGAGCACAGGGCCCGCAACGCCGAAGCAGGCGCCTTCGATCGGCTCCTGCTCCTCGGCGCGGTACGCCGCGATCACGGCCTCCAGGCTCGGAAAGCTCTGGCTGGGGTAGCTTCGCACGCGCTCCAGGTGCGGCACGCCCTCCCGAATCGTGGCCAGCGCCAGGTTCGTCTTGGTGCCACCGATGTCGCCTGCCAGGATCATCTACCTGCTTCTCCCGCTGTCGCCGACCGGCCGCCCGGGGCTATGCGCCCTTCTCGCCCTCGGGCACCGAGAGGGCCTTCACCCGCTCGCGGATGCAGCCCAGCAGGGCCTCGAGCGAGTCGGCAAAGGCCTTGACGCCGTCCGCCTGCAGCTCGGCGTAGATGTGGTCCATGTCGATTCCGAGGTCCGTGAGCTCCTCGAGAACACGGCAGGCATAGTCGACGTTCTCCTCCAGGGTCAGCCGCACACGACCGTGGTCGCGAAAGGCCGCGAGGGTGCCGGGCGGCATGGTGTTGACGGTATCAGGGCCGATGAGCTCCTCCACATAGACCACGTCGCGGTAAGCCGGGTTCTTGGTGCTCGTGCTCGCCCACAGAGGCCGCTGCACACGGGCACCCTGCCTCTGCAGCCTGACAAAGCGGGCATCGGAGAAGACCTGCCGAAAGCGCTGGTAAGCCACCTTGCAGTTGGCAATCGCGGCCTGCCCGAGGAGCCGGCGGAGCAGGTTCTGCGTGTGGACGTCCGTGGCCTGGCTCAGGCGCGCCTCGAGCTCACGGTCGACTGCTGTGTCGATGCGGCTCACAAAGATGCTGGCTACCGAGGCTACGCTCTCCACGGGAGTGCCGCGCTCGGCAAGGCGCTCAAGCCCGGCGATGTAGGCCCGGGCGATCTGCTCATAGTTGTCCGGCGAGAAGATAAGCGTGGCGTTGACGTTGACACCCTCCCCAATCAGCTCGGCGGTAGCCCTCACACCTTCCTGGGTCGCCGGCACCTTGATCATCACGTTGGGCCGTGCGATGGTGGTGAACAGACGCGTGGCCTCGGTGATGGTCCCATCAACATCGTGGGCCAGCGACGGCGCAACCTCGATGGACACGTAGCCGTCCCGCCCGTCGGTGGCCTCGTAGACGGGCTCGAGGATGGCGGCGGCCGCGCGGATATCGGCGATGCTGAGGTTCTCCCAGATCGTGTACGCGTCCGCTCCGGCCGCAGCCAACTCGCGGATGGAGGGATCGTACTCGGCGCAGGTGCTGATGGCCTTCTGGAAGATAGTGGGGTTCGAGGTGACGCCCTGAACCTCGCCGCTCTCGACGAGGCGCTGGAGCTCCCCACTGGTCAGCATCCTGCGGTCAATGTTATCCAGCCAGACGCTCTGGCCCTTCTCTCGGAGCTGCAGCAAAGGATTGTCGGCCATGGGTTTTCCTCCTCAGGCGGGGTCTTGAGGCTGGCAAGCGGGATTATACTATGGGCAGGTGATGGTTGGCAACCAGAGCGTCATCTAGTGTTATGTAAGGGGCATGAGCCACTTTACCCCTTGCACGCCGTGTGCCCTGACGTTGGTCGTTACACCCGCCCGCTGGACACGACGAGTGCATCCAAGATGCGTCGCTGCCCGGGCTGCAGCCGGGTGTTTTGCCGGGCCAGAGTCCGGCCCTACCCCGGGACGAACAAAAGGTCCTGCACCGGGCTCGTGCGAAGCGCGAAACCCGGTCGCCAGCAAAGCACCACTGGCAGGCTGCATGGGTGTGAATCTGCCGACCGGTTTGGGGGTGCACCCGGCACCACCTGCGCCTTGACTATAGAACTAATGTTCTGATATAATGGGAGTAGCCGGAAAACCCAAGACTATCCCGGAGCAAGTTCGACATGGCCTCTCAGCAACACTCCCGGTATCGTCGCCTGGAGCTCACCGTGAGCCAGGTACAACGACAATGGGGCCCTCGCGCTCTGCAACGGTTGCCTCAGGCTGTCGCTCCCCTTCCCGCCTTGCCCACCGGCTTTGCGGCTCTGGACGCCGCGATTGGCATCGGCGGCTTCCCCCGCGGGCAGATCACCGAGCTCCTGGGCCCCGCTACCTCGGGCAAGACCACCTTAGCTCTGATCGCCCTGGCCAGAGCCCAGCGCTGTGGAGGTATCGGCGCATACTTTGACCTGGGATGGACGCTGGACCCCGAGTATGCCCGGCTCTGCGGTGTGGACCTGCACCGTCTCCTGATCATCCGTCCGCACAGCGGAGCGGAGGCCCTGGCGATTGCCGTCAACCTGGTGCGCCGCCGTGGCCTGCAGCTGGTGGTGTTCGATGCCCGGCCGGAGGCCTGGCTGCCGGCCGATCCCGGCCCCGAGCGGTCCCTGGCTTCGGGCCTGCGCCTCCTCAGCGCGGCGCTGGCCGCTACACCCTGCGTCGCCCTATTTTTGACGCTACACGAGGCCGGCCAGAGCCTCTCATCGGCCCTGGATTACCCAGGGCGGCTCCCCTTGCCTGAGAACGCTGCACTGCGCCTGAGCGTGACCTGTGAGCGGTGGATTCAACGCCCGTGGGAGGATATCTCCGGCTATACGGCAACTATCGTCGTGACCAAGAACAGGCTGGGGGCACCCGCACGACAAGCGACGATCTCTATCGCCCTTGATGGCACCGCGCAGGGATACAGCAAAACGTGGAGCGAAGACGAGCCATGAGAGTGCTTTGCCTTTCCATCAACGACTTTTGGCTCGCCTGGGCCAGGTCTCACGAGCGCGCGCCTTCGAATCGCCCCGTCATCCTGACGGTTGGTGGCCGGGTACGGGCCTGCTCGAGAGAGGCCAGCCTGGCCGGCGTGCAGCCCGGCCAGACGGAGAGGCTTGCGCTGGCGCGCTGCCCGCAAGCCTCCATTCAGGAAATGGAGGAAGCCAGGCCCCGACTGGCCTGGCGACAGCTGCTGGCTGCCCTCGGCCGGTTCAGTCCTCTGATCGAGTCAGCGCGGGAGGGATTAGCCTGTTTTCCTTCCGCAGGCCTGGAGCGCCACTACAGGACCGAGCTGCAGCTCGGACTGGCCGTCGGGCAGACCGTAAAAGAGTGCCTGGGCCTGGCAGGGGGCATTGGCATCGCCGACGGCAGGTTCGTCGCCGAAGCGGCAGCCTCGCAGGCCTGCCCCGGCCAGGTCCTGGTCGTGCCGACCGGGGCCGAGCGCTACTTTCTACAGGAGCTGCCGGTCACACTTCTGCCTCTGGATGAGGAAAGCCACCGTCAGTTGCGCCTGCTCGGGATCCGAACGCTGGAACAGTACTCCGACCTCCCCTACGATGCCGTGCAATCCCGTTTTGGCAGGCCAGGCTGTGAGAGCTGGCACCGGGCTCGAGGCACCGATAACCAGCCGCTCCTGCGCCATCAAGAGGAGCGCCAGCTCTGGGCAACGACCAGCCTTGACGACCCGGTGCGGGACCAATCCCTCCTGGCAAGGGCTGTGGAGCGCCTGCTGCGTCCCCTCTGTGGCTCGCTGCGGCGCGAAGGCCTGGCCTGCCAGGAGCTGCTGCTGGCGACCGAGCTGGAGAAAGGTCCGGCGGTAGTGGACCGCCACGTCCTGCAGGAGCCAACTGCCGACCCGGGTCGTCTGCAGGCGGCGATCATGGCTCTTCTGGCCAGGAGGCCGGCTGCCGTGCAGAGCCTGACAGTGACGCTGACCCGGCTCACACGCTTGGAGGCCGGACACCAGCTGGACCTCTTTATGGAGCGGCAGGTGGCTGCAGACCTCGATGCGACGTTGGCAGCCCTCGCGGTTCGCTACGGCGCTGATTGTTTCCAGCGCGCACGCGCAATCAGCCCGGACGCGCTGCTCCCGGAGCAGCGCTTCACCTATGAGCGATTCCAGATGATGCCATGACCCACTCCTGGACTGTAGGACCCGAGGTCATCGTCTCTGAGGACAATGAGGGGCCACAGACCTTCATCTGGGCCGGCCACACGCACCGCGTCGCCACCCTCTGCAACTCCTGGCGCGTGCACACCGGATGGTGGCAGCAGGAAGTGTGGCGGGACTACTACAAGGTGCAGACCGACGACGGCCTGCTCTGCATCCTCTACCACGATCGGCTCAGGGAGCGCTGGCACCTCGCCAGCATCTACGATTAAGGGCGTCGATCATCCCCTCAATGCGAGCGTCCTCTCGACCCCGGGCAGGTGCACGGCATACGGTGCCTGCTAGTCCTCCCGAGAGCCCTCCCCCTCCAGGCGGCGGAGGGCCAGCCGCGCCCGCTGGGCATACAGAGAGCCCGGCAGAAGGTCAACCGTCTCGTGCAGCTGGGCACGCCCCTGGCCAACGCGTCCCTGCCGCAGATAAGCCAGGCCCAGGTTGCAGCGGCAGGCAGCTTCCAGCCTCACGCCCAACGCCGCCGGCACCTTCAGGATATCCTCAAAGATGCCGACCGCCCGATCGACCTGGCCCTGCTGGAGCAACACGGCCCCCTGGTTCGCCCGGACCGTCAGCCGCTCGACGGGCACGGTCGCCAGCCTCAGGGCCAGGTCATACAGCCGGGAGGCAACCCCCACGCGCCCCCGCCGGGCCAGTGCGTTGGCAATGTCCACCAGGATACGCGCGCGCATCGTCACAAGGTACAGGGCCATGAAGAAGAGCACCGCTGGAGGGGGCGCTCCCGCCAGCCCCGCGATGGCTATGATCATCACGCCCGCCAGCAGAGTCTCCGCGACCTGCCGGCCCGAGAGAGGCTCTCGCCGCATCAGGCTCAGCCCACCCTGCATGAGCGCAAAAACGAGCAGCACCAGCACAAGCGTCAGATACGGGTCCATAGCCTCTCAGGCAAACAGGCATTCCGCCGTCTGGTTCAGCATGGGGATGCCGCGCACCTCGGTATCGAACAGCGGCACGATGGCGCGGACGTTCGGGAATGTGCGCTCGATCTCCCTGAGATACTCGCTCTGCATGGCGACGCGGTTCCGCACAAAGTCTGGCGTGTCTTCCTTGAGCACCTGCGGGTCGATCACCATGTTCACGACGACCCCGCCTACCGGAATCCCGAACTCCTCGAACCACCCGATGAAGCGACGGATCACGGCGATGGGCAGCGCCTCGGGAAGGGTCGCGAAGAAGAAGGCGGTCTTCTCCGGCCGGGTGAGCAACCCCTTCGCCCGGTCCATCCGCTCCCGAAGGCTCAGCAGATACTCGAGCAGCGGATCCTTCTCCTTCTTCCGCCGGCTGTAGGAGAGCAGCTCCCGCAGCGACATCGCCTCCTGCCGGCTCTGCACCATCTTGTTCACCCACATCGAGTAGACGCTCGACATACCGAGGAGACGCCGCGCGTTGGCCGTCGGGGCGGTGTCGAAGACATAGACCTCATACTGGTCCTCGAACATAAGGTCGATCATGTTCTCGAACATGGCCGACTCTTCAAAAGCCGGATTCATGGTGGCCGATTCGACGAACTCATCGGCCTTGGTCTTGATCTCGGCATAGCGCAGGAACCACTCGACCTTTTCACGGATTTCCCTTTTTGAGCGCTCGATCGTGTCCCGCGTGTCGATCTCAAAGGCGTACAGGTTGGGAACGCCGGTCACTGGCGTGTGCCGGCCAAAGACGTCCTGACTGAGCAGGCTCGTGAGGCTGTGCACCGGGTTGGTGGAGGCCAGAAGTGTCCGCTTCCCGCTCCTCGCGAACCACAATGCCGCCGCGCCTGCCAGAACCGTCTTGCCTACACCCCCCTTGCCGCCGAAAAAGATGTACTTCAGATTGGGGTGCTCTGCGACAAAGCCGCTCATGCTCTGAGTGATCATGCCCCGCCCCCTATGCCCCGAACATGGCCTCGGCCATGCGCTCAATCATGGGGAGGCCGGTGATGTCGCGCTCGAACTCGGGGATCTCGGCCAGCACGTCGCTTCCGAACTCCCGGCGGATGCGCTCGAGGTGACCCCTCTGCATCTCCAGCCGGTGTCGCAGGTATTCGGGAATCGCCTGGTCTGCCAGCGAGGCAGGGATCACCCGGTTCACGATGTAGCCACAGAGTGGAACGTCGTACTTGGCGAACAGGGTCGCGGCCTTGATCGTGTCCAAGATCGCCATCTCCTCAGGAATGATCACAAAGAAGAAGCCGGTCTTCTGGCGATCGGTGAGGATGCTGGACGACGTGTTGATCCGACGCTTGATATCCTGCAGCTCGAGCAGTATCTGGTCCTCTTCGGTCTGCCGTGAGCGCTGCATGATGGCCGCGACCTGCGCATACTCGGCCATCTCCTCCCGCAGACGGGTGATCTTGTTGATCCACTCGTCGTAGATGCTCCCCATGCTCAGATAGTACAGAGCATGCCCCAGAGGCACGAGGTCGTAGATGTAGTAGTCATACTGGGCGCTGACGACGATGTCGACTACCGCATCAAAGATCGCCGACTCCTCCATAGCCGGCTCACCGGCCGCAGCCTGCATGTACCGCTCGATCTCCTCCGGGCACTCGTCGAGCCCGTACATGCCCTTGATCTTTTCGCGAATCTCATCCTGGAAGGCTCGGATGCGCTGGTCGGCATCGATCTCCTGAGCATAGAGGTTGGGGATGATCTCTACCGGGCCGCGGCCAAAGACATCCCGCTGGAAGATGTCCGAGAGCGAGGCCTGAGGGTCGACCGAGAACACGAGCACCCTATGCCCCTGCCGGGCCAGCCAGTAAGCGGTCGCAGCCGAGAAGGTGGTCTTCCCCAGCCCCCCTTTTCCGCCAAACATGATGTAGCGCCGATCCGGATGTTCCTCAAAGAAGCGTCGCAGCGACAAGGTGACCTCCCATCTCATGCGGGACGAGCGGCACGCACTTCCCTCCGCGTGGCCAGTCGGGCGCGGCACGCGTCAGGAGCCACAGCCGGGCGCCCTATCAGGCGAGCGCATCGGTCAGATCGCGCTCGCGCAGCATCCGGCGTTTCCAGGTGCTGATCTGCGGCACCACATACGGCAGGAGACGTAGCGAGTAGTAAGGGGGCAGGATGGGCACGCCCAGCAGGTCACCCATCGTGATGAGGATGAAGAGGTGCTCCATACTGCCGCGCGTCTTGAGCGCGAAGCGAGCCATGTCGTGCCCGGCCATGCCATAGAGGACGCTCTTGAACGAGTCCCACAGGCTGCGTCGCACCCTTTCTTCGCCTTCGGACATCGACTTCCTCCTAGCTCACATCCTCGTTGCAGAGATCGAGGATATCCCGCGGTCGCGACACACTGCGTCGCCAGCTGGGAAGGCCCGGCGCTGCATACGGAAGGAGACGCAGAGTGATAGGGGACGGATGGACTGGCAGGCCAACCAGATCCCCGAATGCGAGGGTCACGAACAGCCGATGCAGCTCCGCCTGAGCCTTCCGCGCCTCACGCACCAGCTCATAGGTCGTCATGCCGAAGAAGAACTGGCCAATGCTGCGGATAGCCCTGCGCAGGCGCCCAGGTGCACGCTTCGCGGAAAGACCCTCCCCTGCCAACCGGTCGCCCCAGCGGCTGCAGCCGCCCTGCTCTCCCACTCTCCACCTTGCTGAGATCGGGTGAGGGAGCACAGCGGCTCCCTCACCCGGTCAGACGCCCCACCGCCGACCCGCGACTACTCCCGGGCGGCCGCTGGCGCAGCCGCAGCGGCGCGTGCACGGAACAGAGCTCTCAGGCCATCGTAGGCCAGGACGCCCGCAGCCACTACCAGCACCAGAGCCACAATGCCGATGATAAGCTGCGCGGCAAAGGCGTCGGCCGTCTTGGCCTGGGGCAGCTTTACCAGGAGCGCTGAGTAGGCGTTCCACAGCAGGGCCGCGATGGTCGTCACGAACATGAACACAAAGGGCCAGAACGACCACTGGAAGTTCTTGCCCCTGGACAGCAGCCACAGCGAGATCAGAAGCAATGCCAGTGAGGCCATGAGTTGATTAGCCGCACCGAACACCACCCAGATCTGTAGGAACGGCACGATCCAGATCAGGATCAGGGTGAGAACCAGCGCCACGATGCTGCCTACGTGGACGTTGTGCAGGATGGGGATGCGATCCCCCAGCGCCTCGGCGCTGGCAACACGCATGAAGCGCACGACCAGGTACATGATCGTGAGGGCCATCAGGGTGAGGAACACTGCTCCGTAGGCCTTGCCCAGGTCCATCGGCAGGCCCCACTTGTTCATAAAGGTCGCCAGGCCGGTCGAGAACACGCTCGCGGGCGCGGCGCCACCGCCGGCATCCTGATAGCCCTTCAGACCACCGAACGCGGCCGTTGCCGTCAGATAGGCGATAGTCGCAAAGAACATCTCCAGGTACATGGCACCGCCACCAACAAAGAGAGCATCAGTCTCTTTCTCCAGCTGCCGTGCAGTGCCCGAACTGGAGACCAGGCTGTGCCATCCCGAGATCGCTCCACACGCGACGGTCACGAAGAGAATCGGCCAGAGCGGGCCAACCCCCGGGTTAAAGCGCGTGAAGACAGGAAAATCACCCATGCCCGGACGCCAGATCAGGAGCCCGAGCACGCCACCCACTACACCGAGGAAGACGATCCAGAAGGCGACATAGTTGATGGGCTGGGCCCATCGCCAGATCGGCAGCACGCCACCAAAGTAGCAGATCAGCACGACGGCCAGGCTGCCGATGAGCTTGGCCTGCGTCACAGCGAGGAAAAGCGTGGGCGATACTAGCTTGCCCTCGACCATCCGGTAGCCGAGGATGGCCGAGAAAAAGTCGCGCACGGCCGGAAGCGTCCCGAGCCAGATGCCCACGAACGAGAGCACGACGGTGACGACGGTGGTCAGGATGATGTCCTGCTTCCACTTGTAGGTCATCTGCCCGGCCAGGACGCCCAGCAGGATGGTCGCCAGGACTCCGAGCGGCACGGCCGGCTGCGTGAGGAGGTTAAAGCCGACCTGCACGCCGAAGGAGCCCATGATCAACCACAGGTAGAAATAGATGAATACCAGGAGGATCGTGCGTGCACGAGGGGAAATGAGCCGGTAGCTCAACGCACCGAAGGTCTGACCCTCCTCGCGCGCACCGACGATGATGCTGGCATAGTCCTGCACCCAGCCGATGAAGATCGTTCCGAGGAGGATCCACAGGAGAGCCGGCAGCCATCCGAACTGCACGGCGACGATGGGGCCGAGGATCGGCCCTAGCGCGGCTATGGACTTGAACTGGTAGCCGAAGAGGACGTTCCGGTTGGTCGGCATAAAGTCCACGCCATCCATGAACATCTTGGCGGGCGTGGCCCTCTTGTCGTCCGGCTGGATGATTTCACGGTCGATCTTCCTGGCATACCAGCCATAGCCCAAGACGACGGCGGCACATGCGAGCAGTAGCACGAGGAGAGCGTTCATCGCACTTTCACTCCTTGAGTGCTGAACGAGGCAGCTCCTGTCCAAACCGCTTCTCGCCCGGCCCGCTTCTGAGCCCGGAACCACCTCCTTTCCTGGCGCCTCTGCAGCCCACCTGCCGTCGCGCCGCTCAGGGCAGACACGAGCAACGTGCCATGTAACGCGTTGTCAACGTGCGTGGCCTACCGTGCCGCAGCAATCTGTAGGTATTGTAACATCATTGCTCCTCCTCTACTCTCATGATGGATATGCACTGCTATACTATGGTGATTCTGTATCCCATCTAGTAGGCTCAAGGAAGATCGTAGATTGGGAGAATCCAGGCTTGGAGCAGATAGGCACTGTATGGTTACCCCTGCCACATATACTGTTCCTTGTCCCATCTCTAATAGATCCTCTATTCACAACAGGTCTTGCAGGTACAGTGATAAGCCTGCCATCTCTAGCATTCACTACACTACTCATCTACAGGGTTATGAGGGATCAGGGTAGCATAATCCATCCCTCTACCAAAGATCATCGCATAGCGTATCTGCTTGCACTGCTCTACGCCTTCAACCCCAACATGATGTACCTAGGCATAGTTGCCATGACTGAAGCACTATTCATGCTATTTCTAGTAGCATCAATATACTACTTTCAAAGATGGCTACTACAGGGATGCTCTACAAGGAATCTACTACTATGCTCCTTGTTCATATCACTTGCAACACTCTGCAGGTATGAGAGTTGGTTCCTTCCTATACTTCTCATAGCAGTTGTCTTTACATCTGCAGTAAGGAATAGAAGCAAGGATAACGAACTGCAATTACTACCCATCATCACCTCATTACTCTCAACCACTGGCATAGCAATATGGTTAGCATGGAACTACTACATCTATGGAGATCCATTTGAGTTCAGTAATGCAGAGTACTACTCTGCTGCATGGTATGCTATACACAATCAATATCATGAGAGGTACTTCATGAATCCCTTGAATGTTTTTAGTGTTTATATGTATAACACAATTCATCTATACGGTCCTCTACTCCTAACTGGTATAACAGGAGGG
>JAIMBM010000309.1 GCA_023511475.1 Anaerolineae bacterium | reverse complement strand
GTGCGGGCACGCCGTGCCCGCACGGGGGAGGAGCCATTCTCAATGGTCTTCCCCCTCCCCCAGGCGGACGCCGCGGCGTCCGCCTGGGGGAGGGGGTCCCCCGACGAGCCGGCGCAAAGCCGATCCCGATGGCCAGGGCTTCCGGAATGCAAGCAGACATGCTCCCACTGACGTTTGCCCAAAAGGCCGATGGCTGGTACACTGTAGAGGATCAGTCGGCTTTCCGATCCAACGCTCTCCTACGGAGGGTCAGTGGTGAGCAGCGAGACTGGCGGAACGGTTCACGGGGCCCCTGCGGCAGGCGAGAGGCGCGCAGCCTCTGGTACAGAGGAGCAGGCGCTGGCCGGTCGTCAGGCCGGCCTTCTGGCCAGGGTGCAGGCCGCTTACGATGCGCACCCCCGTCTCCTGACCTGGGCGGTGCTGGCGATCGGCATGGTCCCCATCCTCCTGTGGGCCTCGCGGGATGTGAGTCTGCTGCTCCACCAGCGCCTGGTGCTGGTGGCGGCTACCATTGGCCTGGCCGGGCTCTGTGCCTGGATCATCGGCTGGGAGGGCGACTAGCACGCCCCTGCCTCCAACCCACACGAGGAGTCAAGGCTGCCATGGGTGCCAACCCCCCGCTCAGGGTCCTCTTTCTCTCTGCCGAGGTCGTCCCCTTTGCCAAGACCGGTGGCCTCGCCGACGTGGCCGGATCCCTGCCCAAGGCCATCCGTGCCCTCGGGCACGATATCCGGGTGTGTATGCCCCGGTACGGGCGCATCGATAAGGACCGGTTTGGCCTGAGGGAGGTCATCCCTTCCTTCGATGTACCAGTGGACAAAGGGCATGAGGCGGCGAGCATCTGGCAGGGCACCCTGGGCAAGGACGTGCCGGTCTACTTTGTGGATTGCCCGCGCTTCTTCGACCGCGACGGCATCTATATGTACCCGGACGATGCCGAGCGCTTTATCTTCTTCTGCCGTGCCGCCATGGAGATGCTGCGCCGGCCCGAGCTGAGCTGGCAGCCCGACATCATCCACTGTAACGACTGGCACACGGCGATCATCCCCAACTGGCTGCACACCATCTACAAGGATGATCCGCTGTATCGCAACATCGCCTCGGTCTACACCATCCACAATCTCGCGTACCAGGGCATCTTTGGATACCGCGTCCTAGAGGTCGCCGGGATCGACGAGTACGGCTTTATCTACCATCCCGGCATGGCTGACCTCGGCGAGGTGGTGGACCTGATGGCCCGCGGCATCTACTTTGCCGACGTCATCAACACTGTCAGCGAGCGGTATGCGCAGGAGATTCTCACCCCCGAGTTTGGCGAGCGCCTCGATCCCCTCCTGCGCGACCGGCGCGACCGGCTCTTTGGCATCCTCAACGGCATCGATTACGAGGTGATGAATCCGGCCACGGATCCCCATCTATGTGCCAACTATGACGCCAACTCCCTGGACCGGCGCGCGGCGAATAAGGAGGCTCTCCAGTGCGAGGCCGGCCTGGCCGTCTCGCTCAACGTGCCGCTGGTCGGCGCCATCTCGCGGCTGGCCGATCAGAAGGGGTTCGATCTCATCAGCCGGATCATCGATCCCCTGATGTGCTACACCGACATGCAGTTCGTGCTCCTCGGCACGGGGGATCAGAACTACCACGACATGTTCACTGCCGTCGCGCAGCGATACCCGCAGAGGGTCGCCGTTTTTCTCACCTTCAACGCGCCGCTTGCCCAGCGCATCTACGGTGGCTCCGATATCTTTCTCATGCCCTCGCGCTTTGAGCCCTGCGGCCTCGGCCAGATGATCGCCATGCGCTACGGCTCCGTGCCGGTCGTGCGCGCGACCGGTGGCCTCGCCGATACGGTGCAGGACTTTGATCCGCGCACCGACCGGGGCAATGGCTTCACCTTTGAGGCCTACGACTCAATGGCCCTCTTCGCTGCGCTCGTGCGCGCCTTTGAGACGTACCGGCATACTTCCGTCTGGCGGCGGCTGATGCTCCGCTGCATGGCCGAGGACTTTTCGTGGGCGAGGTCGGCGAGGAAGTACGTCGAGCTGTACTACCGGGCCATTTCGGCGCGTACCCCCCGGGAGGCGCATCCCTTCGACCAGTACGGGGTCTCCAGGCCAGACAAGGAGAGTTGAGCCCCGCCCGAACTGCGTTGCGGGGAGAATGTGACCGTCGATGCGCTGCGGGTGATCCGCGCGCCGAATGGCTGCCGCCAGATCAGTTCGGCGCCACGAGGCCATCAAAGCCCGCAGGCTGGCGGCTCTGCTCGCCACGCCACACAAGCCTCCTCGCTCGTTGCCGGACCCAGCATTGCAGCTGGCAG
Source organism: Anaerolineae bacterium (assembly GCA_023511475.1). GTDB lineage: Bacteria > Chloroflexota > Anaerolineae > SpSt-313 > SpSt-313 > SpSt-313. The sequence goes on along the minus strand of JAIMBM010000309.1, from coordinate 2,490 downwards.
CTCGGATCCGATGCCCGACCTCAGGTAGTTCGTGGCTCACAGCGCAGAGTGACGGACCACGCCTCCCCCGGTTCCAGCCGCAGTGGCCACCGCGCGAAGAGGCACGTCCCCTGATAGGTGGCCTCAAAGCCGGCCTCCGAGTTGGAGATCGTCTCCAGCGGGAAGAGCAGGAGCTCTGCCGGAGTGCTGAAGGTGATCGCGATGTCTATCTGGAGCCAGCCGAGGCGTAGGCTGATCCCCTCCGCCGGGCCGGCCGTCGCCGGCTCGTGGAGGCCGAAAGGCTGCAGCCCCGGCACGAGGGCGGAGGCCGTGGGTCCGTTGCCGCCGAGGAGCGCCCAGACCGTCTCGATGGCGAAATGTGGGTCCAGGGTCCGCTGACTGGTGTTGGTCAGGGTGTAGATCGCCTCGACATCGGGGCTGCCCGGCCAGATGCGAATGACCTTCTCCACGCGTACCGGGCAGAAGCACTCCCCCTGCCAGACGTGCCCGTCTCGCGTGAGGACGGCAGCAAGCGCTCCTCCATCCGATGAGACCGAGTAGCCGTAGGGCTGGTTCACAAAGTCTCCGAGCTCCCCAAACCGGGCGCGCAGAAGGTCCTCGACTGTTGTACCGGCATGGAGAAAGTGGTCCACAAAGCTGGCATGGCGATACCAGTCATAGTAGAGCTGCTTCTCCAGCCCCCGCTCCTTCACCCGCACGAGCGTGGTGTGAATGGACTCCAGCCCCTCGGTCGGCTCTCCCGGGCCGATGATCTGACCCGTCTCCGCTGCATACTGCAGGTCGCGGTGATACCCCTCCGGCCGGCGGCTCATGACGTTGGCGAGATTCAGGGTACGGGCACGCCAGTCCCACTCGATGCAGCTCCCGCCATCGGCCAGGTCGAGGTACAGGTTGGTGCTATCGCTCATGAGGAGGAGATCCGGCGATGCGTCCCGGTCGAGGTCCATCTCCTGCCAGTCCACCCAGTGGGGCGTAGGGCGGGCGGCCGAGTCGACGGCGTTCTCGGCGGCGAGGAGGTGCTCAAAAGTCGCGTTGCGGATGTGAAAGAGGTAGGCGCCCCCGAAGACGCCGTGCCAGTACGGGCAGTTTCCCTGGCCCATCCAGAGCCGGTCGAGGGCGTCCTGGCGCGCGTGCGACTCTTCAAGCGACCAGGCCTTCTCGCTCACCAGGAGCATCTTCTTGTGCATGGTGTTGACCTCGGGGTACTTGGCCAGGAAGGAGCGCCAGAAGCCGCCGCGGATGTAGCGCAGGATCTCGCGCTGCCGTTCCTCTTCCAGACGGTGCTTCACGTGGCGGATCTCCCACGAGCGCTCCGGGGGCAGCGCCCACTCGCCCATCTCGTCGTAGGAGGCCGCCGGGAGGTAGACCCGGCCCAGGGAAGGGAAGCGCCGGGCGTACTCTCCGGGCAGGATCATCTGCAGCCAGTCGGCGTTATCCGCTATGGCCTCGAAGAAACGTGCCATCCAGCCTTTGCGCCAGATGTGCTCGTAAGTGCCTGGCCAGAGGCCAAACTTTTCCCCATCGTCGCCCATCACGGCCACCTTGATTCCGTCCTCGGTTGCCTCGCTTCGGAGATAGGCGATGACCTCCTCGACGGGCTCCCAGGGGATGATGTAGCGCAGATGCTTGGAGGTGCCGAACACCTTCAGGGTGTAGCCCTGCTCTTCGGTGACATAGTAGCCGAAGAGGTCCTCATCCTCCAGGCCGACGCACCGGAAATGGGTGTCGTCGACGATGGTGTACTCGACCCCGGCCCGTGCCAGGATGAGGGGGAGGTGTGGCTCCCAGACTCGCTCTGCCAGCCACAGGCCGGTTGCGGCGACGCCATAGTCTGTTCGTACCGCCTCGGACATCTTCCGGATCTGGGCGAGCTTGTCGGCGTCTGGGATAGCGACGAGGATCGGCTCATAGTAACCGCCGGTCATCATCTCGACCTGCCCGCGGGAGGCAAGGTCGCGCACGCGCCTGAGCAGATCGGGATGGTGCGCGGCGAGCCAGTCGCGCAGGGGCCCGGTGTAGTGTAGCGCCAGGCGGATATGGGGGTGCCGCTCCAGGGCGGCGACCATGGGCTCGTAGGCGTCCCGGTATGCCTGCTCAAAGACGTAGTCAAAGTTGCCGACGGGCTGGTGGTTGTGTATGGCCAGGGCCAGAAATATGCGCTTGGGCATGGGCGATCTCTCCCTCAAGGGCCAGAGGGCCCTGTCCGTCTCTGAGCAAGTAGCTTGCCACGAGGGAGGGTGGGACACCGTGAACTGTTTTCCCCCTCGTGGATTCTGGCTTTTCGGGGCATCCCTCGGTGTCGTGCAGTTCGCCGGGATCGCGTCGAACGACCCTGGGTCGGGGAGCCCCTTCCCCCCTCCCCGCCACCGCCGTGGCCTGTTCATTACCAGCAACTGGCCCGGTGAACCAGCGTAGGCGCCCCTAGCCAGCGTAGCCTCTAGCCGAGGGCGCCCCCCCCCCCACAGGCCCCGTAAAGGGCGGACCCCCACC
>JAIMBM010000308.1 GCA_023511475.1 Anaerolineae bacterium | reverse complement strand
GTCTGAAGTTCCTTCTCAGCATGACGTTTGGTGCCAGCAACTTTCTGGCCAGTATCATCTGGCAAAAAGTATTTGCGCCAAAGAACACGGCCAGGGACTTCTCGGAAGACCACGACTACGTCCTCGCCTACGCCCGTCAGCGCGAGCACTGGCTCCCTTGCCTGCTGCCCCGTTCGGGAGGAGCGGACTCGCGGTACAGCAACCCCGATGACGACCCCAGGGGTCCGTGGACTTCAAGTGATTTGACCGGTCGGAATTACTACGGGGAGGGCCAGTACGAGGTTACAAGCCCAAGCGGAGTGGTTTTCCGTCCACCAATCGGCAGGTACTGGACCGTGTCCGCGGAGCGATTTCGCGAGTTGGATCAGGACCACCGCATTTGGTGGGGGCCGGCCGGGGGCAACATGCCGCGACTAAAGCGCTTCCTCGCTGAGGTCAAACCCGGCGTCGTGCCGCGGACGCTGTGGACGCATAAAGAAGCCGGAAACACACAAGAGGCGAAGAGAGAACTGCTCAGTGCGCTCAGCTTCGGCAGAACGGAAGACGTGCTCAATACTGTCAAGCCCACGCGGCTTCTGGGCCGCATCATCGGGATCGCAGGGACGTCAGATGGTAGTGACTGGATTCTTGACTTCTTCGCCGGCTCGGGGACGACGGGGCACGCGGTGATGAACCTGAACCGCGAGGACGGCGGCCGGCGCAAGTTCATCCTCGTGGAGGTGGCCGACTACTTTGACACGGTGCTCCTGCCCCGCATCGCCAAGGTGATGTACACGCCGGAGTGGAAGGACGGCCGCCCCCGGCGGCAGCCCACGCCGGAGGAGGCGGCGCGCACGCCGCGGATTGTCAAGGTCCTGCGCCTGGAGTCCTATGAGGACGCGCTCCACAACCTGGTCGCCCCCTCGACCCTGGAGCGGGCCGCCGCCCACGAGGGCGCCTACCGGGCGCTCGCCGGCGAGGAGTATATGCTCCGCTACTGGATCGAGCTGCCCCTCCGCGAGGCCGAGACCTGCCTGCGCGCCTTTGACCTCGCCCATCCCTTCCGCTACAGCCTGGAGGTCCTCACCGATGCCGGGCCGGTGCGCAAGCCGGTCGACCTGATCGAGACCTTCAACTGGCTGTACGGCCTGCGCGTGCGCCGCTACGAGACCTGGCACGACGACACCGGCCGCGAGTACCGCGCCGTCCGGGCGAGCGACCGGGAGGGCCGGCGCCGCATCCTCGTCCTCTGGCGGGATATGGAGGGCCTCTCCCCCGAAGCGGAGCGCGCCTTCCTCGAGGCAAAGCTCCGCGACCTGGAGGCCTCGGGCGAGCGCTGGGACGAGGTCCTCATCAACGGGGACAGCCCAACCCCCGGCGTCAGGTCGCTGGACGCCGACTTTAAGCGGCTGATGATGCAGGGGGAGGCGGTCTGAGATGCTGCGGCTGGAGAGCTATCTCGTCCTGAACCGCTACCTGCACCACCTCCTCGGCGCCGACGACCTCGAGGCGCTCAAGGCCCTCCTGCGCCCCATGCCCGAGGGCCCGGAGGGCAGCGGGCAGAGCTACTTCCTCGCCCGGCTGGTGACCCAGCCCGGGCTCCGCCTGCCCCGCGAGGACCTCGAGCGCTACGACCGCCGCGTCATGGCCTACGAGGCCGAACTGCGCCGGGCGCGGCGGGATTTCAAGGGCTTTCGCTACTTCCAGTATCTGGCACTGCTCTACACCGAGGTCTTTCTGGACCGGCTGACGGCCGACCCGCGCGCCTTTGCCGCCGACCTCAACCGCTTTCTCGACGGCCTGCGTCAGAGCGATCGGGACCTGGCCGACTTTCCCTCCTTTGAGCCCGGCGAACTGCGCCGGCTTGCCTTCTTCATGGCCACCGGCAGCGGCAAGACCCTGCTGATGCACGTCAACATCCGGCAGGTGCTCCACTACCTCGAGCACGGGCGCCATCCCGAGGCGCTCCTCCCCGGCCAGCCGCGGGGGCGGGGTTTCGATAACATCCTCCTGATTACCCCGAACGAGGGGCTCTCTGCGCAGCACATCGCCGAGCTGCGGGCGAGCGGCCTCGGGGCGGAGCTGTTCATCGAGAACCCCAACGCCCGGGGGAGCTCCCTCGTGCCCCTCGTGAAGGTGATCGAGATCCACAAGCTGGCCGATGAGCCCTCCCGGGACGGCGTGAGCGTGGTGCTGGAGGCGATCGGCCAGCGCAACCTCGTCCTCGTCGACGAGGGGCACAAGGGCACCGGCAGCCTGGCCCAGACCTGGAAGAACCGCCAGAAGTACCTGAGCGAGAGCGGCTTTCTGCTGGAGTACAGCGCCACCTTTGCCCAGGCCATCGGTGCCGCTTCGGCCAAGGCCCAGGCCGCCCTGCTGCGGGAGTACGGCCGGGCCATCCTTTTCGACTACTCCTACGCGCACTTTTACGGCGACGGCTACGGCAAGGACTTTGTGGTGCTCAACCTCCAGAGCGCGCGGCCCGACCAGGCCCACGAGCTGCTCGTGGGTGGGCTCCTCACCTTCTTCCATCAGCTCCATGTGTACGAGGCCGCCGAGCCGGCCCTGCGCCCGTACAACCTGGAGCGGCCGCTGTGGGTGCTCCTCGGCTCCAGCGTCAATGCGCTCTACACCCAGGACCGCGAGCGTCGCAGCGACGTGGCCGAGGTGGTCGCCTTCCTCCGCCGCTTCTTCGAGGACCCGGCGTGGGCCGTGCGCGCCATCGACCGCGTCCTTCGCGGCCAGAGCGGCTTTCAGGACCGCGAGACCGGCGAGGACCTCTTTGCCCCCCACATCCCGCGCCTGCGCGAGCAGCCTGCCGCGGCGGTGTATGACGCGATCCGCCAGACCATCTTTCGCGGCAGCGGAGGCCTTGAGGTGTGGCGGCTCAAGCGGGCGGATGGAGAGCTGGGCCTCAGGCTCTCCGCCATGCCGGAGGGCCAGTACTTTGGCGTCATCAACATCGGCGATGCGCCCGCCTTTGAGAAGTACCTGGCGGCCCACCTTGGCCTCTCGGTGAAGGAGGATAGCTTTACCCCTTCCCTCTTTGCACAGGTCGACCTGCCCGGTTCGCCGATCCACATCCTGATCGGCGCGCGCAAGTTCATCGAGGGGTGGTCGTCGTGGCGGGTATCCTCCATGGGCTTGCTCAACGTGGGCAAGGGCGAGGGCTCGCAGATTATCCAGCTCTTTGGGCGCGGGGTGCGTCTGAAGGGCAAGGGGATGAGCCTGAAGCGCAGCGCGGCCCTCGAGGGGGAAGGCCCGCATCCCCCGGACATCCGCCACCTGGAGACGCTCACGATCTTTGGCTGGAACGCCGACTATGTCCAGACTTTTCGCGCCATCCTGGAGAACGAGGACATCCGCAAGGAGCTGGTCGTCCCCGTGCACAGGATGGAGCCCTGGCCCCGTGGGGGGCTGCCGGTTCCCGAGAGGCACACAGGGTTCGACCCTTCGACGCTCACCTGGACGCTCGACGCGACCGGGCCGGTCGTCGAGCTGGACCTCAGCCCGCGGGTGGCCGCGCTGGAGACGAAGGGAGCCGGGCTTGCGGTGCGCGAAGGCTCTGCTGAGGTCTATGGTGTGCGCCGCATCGACTTTGACGACCCTCTCTGGGCCGCCCTGGTAGACGAGGAGGCTCTCTACCTGGAGCTCATCGCCTACAAGCAGATAGGAGCTTACTGGAACCTCTACATACCGGCGACGGCCCCCGGCGAGGTCCTCCGCAAGCGCTGCCGGCTGCGCCTTCCGGAGCGGGACTGCCGGCCCGAGGTCGTTTCGCAAGCGGCGGCACAGCTCGTCAGGACGTATGTCGACCGCTTTGTGCGGGCGAAGGAGCGCGAGGCGGATAGTGCCCATGCCCGGCGAGGCGTGCTCGACCGGGACGATCCGCGCCTCATCGCCAGGTACCGCCTGCGCGTGCGCGCCGGAAAGACCCTCGAGGCGATCCGGCGCATCCTGGAAGAGGGGCGGATCGCGCGAGACCTGGACGAGCTGCGCCGAGGAGCTCCCGTCCCGGACTGGGGCGAGCCGTTGCCGCGATTGTACTTTGACCGCAGCCTGCACAATCCGCTCCTGGCCGAGGGAGGCGCCGAGTGGAAGGGGAACGTCTCTGTCTCCCCGCCCGCGCTCAACGCACAGGAGCGCAGGTTTCTGAGCGACCTCCGCGCCTTCTGGCAGCAAACACACACCAGCGAGCCGTGGGCGCACTGTGAGCTATACGTCCTGCGGAACGTTGCCCTTGGCGGCATCGGGCTCTTCCATCGCAGCGGGTTCTATCCGGACTTTGTCGTCTGGCTCCGTGACAGCCGGGAAGGCACCACCCGCGTGATCTTTGTCGACCCCCATGGCCTGCACCATGGTGGCCTTTCGCGCAGCCAGGACAAGTTTGCCGCCCTGTTGGCGCTGCGTGGTCTGAGCGAGCAGGAAGAGTTCCGCCGGCACCTCATCAGCCTCGATGGATACATCCTCACGCAGACGCCCGTTGCCCAGATTGCGGATGCCGCGGGGCGCACCCAGGCCGAGCTGGAGCGCGACTATCCCCTGCGGTGGATGGAGGGAAGCTACATCCAGCGTATCCTGGGGATAGAGGGGTAGCGGCCCTGCGGTCCGCTGCCCCCTCACCCTTCTTCCCTTCAGGGGCGGACAGGCGGTTACGTGCGGGGCGGAAGCCTCCGGCACAATACCCCGCGAACGGGCAGGTGTGATGCGATCAGCCATTACATCGCTCCGCCCCCCCGGCAGTCGGGTCGCCAGACGGCGCCTCTCCGCCCCCGAACCCAGCCCCGAAGGGGCTTCGCCGCTTTTCAGCGCGGGGCTTTCAGCCCCGCGCGAGG
>JAIMBM010000307.1 GCA_023511475.1 Anaerolineae bacterium | reverse complement strand
CGCCCGCCGCGCCCCGCCCCCCCCCGGGGGGGGCCCGGCCCCCGACGAGCCGGCGCAAGGCCGATCCCGACGGACAGAGGTACCAGCAGCCTGCGTGCGTCCCATGCGCTGAACGCGATTCTGAACAGCTACCATGGACGTAACCTCTCAAGGGGACACAGGACCATTGTATGGGGGTGGCAGGGTATGTCAAGGGGGCAGAAGGACGAGGGGCCGGATCGGCGCTGATCCCGCCCGTCCGGGGTGCGTGGATCCCGGGACGCGCCGTGGCGCAAGCCGACCTCTTGCCGGAGGCGAGGGCTCCGGCGGCTACGGGCGCTGGGGCGCATGCCCGGCAGCCTCACTCCCAGCCGGTTGCACTAGCCGAAGAAGCTCGGTGCCCGGGTCTGCAGCAGGGTGTCGACCTGGCTCTCAAGCTCTTCCACTCGGAACGGCTTGCGCAGCACGGCGTCCGGGCAGGAGTCCTCCAGCGGCACATTCCCGGCCGTCATCAGAAGGAAGGGGACGGGCGGCTCCGGATGCTCTCGCTTGAGCGCCCGGCAGAGCTCGAGCCCCGTCATCAGAGGGAGCATGTGATCGGCGATGACCAGGGCGGGGCGCTCGTGGAGGGCCATGTCCAGGCCCTTCTGTCCATCGTAGGCGTGCAGGACGGTGTGCCCCTTCGCCGTCAGCACTGACGTGATCACGTCGACCAGCGCTGTCTCGTCTTCGACAATCAGAATCTGAGCCATCTTGCTCTCCGCTTTCAGGCCGGCCCGCGGGCCGGCTCAGCGCCAGCCCCGGGGCCGGGTTTGCCCGGCTTGCTCTCCAGGGGCGCGCCTACTGTGATTCCCTCCCGTCCCAGGACGAGCTCGCGTACCGCTCTGTCATAGTCGGGCTCTGGCATCTTGAGGATGGCGAGGGCGTGCCCAAGCTCGGCGCGGCGGCGTACCTGGCGGACAAGGATGACGCTGTCTGCGAGCGCGGCCAGCCCGCCCAAAATGGGGTCTGGCCAGAAAGCGGGAGTCCCCGGCGTGTAGCGGGAGACCAGCGTTGTGATGCTGCGCTGAGGCAACGCCTGCATCAGCCAGGCCAGGAAGGACCTGGCCTCGCTCCAGCTGGCGAGGGCCTCGTCCAGCACCTCTGCCCCGTCGAGTACGACGCGACTGGCGCCGATCTCCGCCGCCTGCTGCTGGATACGCGCTGCGACCTCTCCGGCGACAAGCTCAAAAGGCGGCAGGAGGAGAAAAGAGACCTGCCCTCCGGCTTCCGGCTCTGCCAGCGCCATACCACGATCCCGCGCCATCCTCAGCAGGCGGTCGCGCGAGTCGGAGAACCCCACCCACAGGCCCGGCTCTCCCTCCTGCTGGCCCGCGGCAAGAAAGCAGAGCGCCAGAGCGGTCCGGGCACTCCCAAGGTCCCCGACGAGGAGGGTGGTCGTGGCGTGTGGAAGGCCTCCTGCGAGCATCGTATCGAGGGACGGAATGCCAAAGCGCGCTCGTGCACCCGGCTGCGGGCGGTCTGCCGGAGCGAAGGTTGCCTGCGGCCGCGGCCAGACGGTGACCCCATTCTGATCGATGGTGAAGGAGTGCGGCCCCGGGAGGTACTGCTGCCCGCGCATCTTCTGTACGATGAGCCGCCGTGTCCACCGTCCATTCTGCACCATGGTCTGGAGCAGGAGCACGCCATCGACAAGGCTGTACTCCGGGAGGTCCGGCAGGTCAGAAGGGGCCGAGTTTCTGGTCAGAATCAGAGTGATCCCCTCCACGGCGAACCAGGAGGTCAGGTCGTAGATGAAGCGATGGACCTCGTGGGCGCTCTCAGTGAACGTCTCAAAGCTACGGAAGCCGTCGAGGATGACGAGCTGCGGACGAACGTTGAGCACGGTCTTGCGGAGCACGTCTGTCCTCTGAGCCAGCGGCTGCTCCAGGAAAGGGGCCATGCTGACTATGTCGATCAGGGGTCCAACCAGAGAGAGGTCTGCGAAGCGGAGGGTGCTCAGGTGCTCGAGGAGGTTCCGTTGCGGCTCATCGAGCCCCGTCAGGAGCAGGACCCGTTCGCCCTCGCGCGCCCTGTGAAAGGCGATCTGTTCGCTGAGCACCGATTTGCCTGCGCCGGCAGGGCCAGCGAAAAGGTAGGCATTGTGCCACTGCAAGCCGCCCCCCAGCACGAGATCGAGATTGGGCACCCCGGTGCTGAGCATGCGCGGCATGGGCCCGTGCGACTGAGCCATTCACCTGACCTCCGCGCGGTGCAGCAGCAACATACGTGCCATTATGACCGCGCGGTGTGGCCCCCAGCTCGGGCCCCACCGCGCTGGGAGCCAGGGCTGCCAGAAGGCAAGTCCGGGCAGTCCGTCCAGGGTTCCATCCTCGGGTGTGGCCCCCGGCCCCTTCTCGGGGCGGACGCCGCGGCATCCGCCCCGGGCAGGGGGATAGGAGTTCAGGGGCGGACAGCCCCTTCGGCCTGACGAGGCTCGGGGCATCGCCGGTCGCGGTGCCCCCACCCCTGGGGCCTTCCCCGCTCTGCCCTGCGGGCAGAGCGGGGATAAGCCCCAGGGGTGGGGGCACTTGTGGAAGAGAGTACACTGGCCTCCCTCAAGTTAGCGCCTATGGGGGATAGGGGTGGGGGCCCTGGCAGCAACACAGATAAGCCTGCCCCCAAACGGAACTACACTCCGCACTCTCAGAGGCTGGACTCGCAGCCCGATCTCATGGTATGATGTGCCAGAGTTCCTTCGGGGGATAGACCGGGCGGGGTACGTACCTCCAACGTGGCGCCTGGCCTGCCCGGGCAGGAGGATGGGCATGCCCACGATAGAGGATTACCGCTTCGGCCGGATTGTGATCGACGGCAAGGCCTACTCCCGCGATGTGGTTATCTACCCGGACCGCGTGGACCCCTCCTGGTGGCGTCAGGATGGGCACCGGCTGGCCCCCGAGGACTTGCCCGAGGTCCTGAGCACGCCGCCGGAGGTCCTCATCGTCGGTCAGGGCAACCCCGGACTGATGGCCGTTCCGCCGCAGACGCGCACCCGCTTCGAGCAGGCCGGGATCGAGGTCATCGCTGAGCCGACCGCCCAGGCCTGGCAGACGTACAATCGCCTGCGCCAGGAAAAGCGGGTCGTCGCGGCGCTGCACCTGACGTGCTGAATCGCCCCTGGCCATGGCAGAGTTCCTCATCGGCACGTCCGGCTGGAACTATCCGCACTGGGAGGGCCTCTTCTATCCGAGGGAGTGGCCGAAGCGCCGCTGGCTCGAGTACTATGCCGCGCAGTTTCGGGCGGTGGAGGTCAACGCGACCTTCTACCGCACCTTCCGCGACGAGACCTACCGCGCCTGGCGCGAGCGAGCGCCGGAGGGGTTCCGTTACGTCCTGAAGGCCCCCCGGTACATCACCCATCGCCTCCATCTGGTGGATGCAGAGGAGCCGATCCAGCGCTTCTGGGGCCAGGCGTCGCTCCTTGGGGAGCGGCTCGGGCTCATCCTGCTCCAGCTCGCCCCCGGCACCCCCTACGAGCCGGACAGGCTACGCCGGGCACTCCTCGCCTTCGGCGAGCCGCGGCGGGTGGCCGTCGAGTTCAGGCACAGCCGCTGGTTGACCGATGAGACGAGGGAGCTCTTGCGCGAGGTCGGCGCTGCCTTCTGCACGGCCGACTCGCCCAGGTCTCGCCTCAGCGATTGGGTGACTTCCTCCGTCGCCTACATCCGCCTCCACGGCCGTAAGCGGTGGTACGCGCACAACTACACCGACGAGGAGCTGGCAGAGGTCGCGGCGCTGGCCCGGCGCATGGCCGCCCAGCAGGCATCCGAGGTGTACGTCTTCTTCAACAACGACTTTGAGGGCTATGCCCCGCGGAATGCCCTCACGCTTCGGACCATGCTGGAGGGCACGCCTAGCGCGCCGGCCGCAGTATGAGGACCTGTCGCTCATAGTCTACAGTGATCGCCCCAAAGGTGCTGAGCACGTCCGAGCCGAGCAGCCCGGCCAGACCCTCGCCCTCGGCCGGCTTGGGAAGGTCCAACGCAATCGCGCGGACCCGGGGCAGCACGACCTCGTCCGCCTGCCAGTCGTCGACCTGGACGAGCACGGCCTCTCCCGTGCCGAGGATGCCGGTGACTTCGCGCGTCCTGCCGACCTCCGGAAGGTTCGTGCGTGCCTTAATGTCGAGGTCGACCACGGACTGGGAGGCGCCCGTATCGAGGGCGAAGGGGAAGGGACCCTGCCCCGCGATGGTGACCGGCACGAGGGCGAGGACCGATCCGCCCGGGCCCTCCACGACCTGCAGGCGGACGACCATCTCCTCCTGTTGCTGTCGCGAGAGGCGCGAGCACCCCACGAGGGCCAACAGGAGAAGCACCGCGAGGAGAACCCGGCCGGCGCGGCGCACCCGGGTCGCTGGGACCTCTGTCATGTCTGCCTCCGGCGCGGGCTGAGCAGAAAGCGTGCCACCTCTTGCCAGAGCAGGCACGACTCTTGCTCCGTTTCATGGCAGCGCATGCAGTCCGCGCGCAAGGAGGGAGCCATGCAGCGGCACAGGGGGTGCAGCCGCGGAGGCGCGCTCGGGGTCCTGGGAGCGGCCCTTGTGCTCGTCGTGTGCGCCTGCGGGGGAGCCACGCCGACTCCGCCTGCCGCCACCATCCGCTTTGCCTGCTCGGACGAGGACCTCGGCTACTACGACCAGATGGCCCACGCCTTCACCGAGGAGCGCCCGGGCGTGAGCATCACGCTCATTCCCAGGCGACCGGCAGCTCTGGCGGCGATCGCCCCGGGCGAGTGCGATGCCTTCACCGTGACCGAGTCCTCGGCGGCGCGGCTCGCTCTGAGCGGCGTCGCC
>JAIMBM010000306.1 GCA_023511475.1 Anaerolineae bacterium | reverse complement strand
GGTGCGGCGCAAGCCCTACAGCGTGGTGCTGCTGGACGAGATCGAGAAGGCTCACCCCGACGTCTACAACATCCTGCTGCAGGTGTTCGACGACGGGCGGCTCACCGACGGCAAGGGCCGGGTGGTGGATTTCACCAATACCATCATCATCGCCACCTCGAACTTGGGCTCGGACATCATCCAGCGTCGGCTGAAGGCCCGTGGCGCCGCCGGCGAGGAGTACGAAAAGACCAAGGCCGAGGTGATGGACGTGCTGCGCGGACACTTCCGCCCCGAGTTCCTCAACCGCATCGACGAGATCATCGTCTTCCATGCGCTGGGCAAGGAGGAGATCCGCCATATCGTCGGCCTGCAGCTCGATCGTGTGGCCCGCAACGCCGCCAGCCAGGGCGTGACGCTGACCTTCGATCAGACCTTGATCGATCACTTCGCGGAGGAAGGCTACAAGCCCGAGTTCGGCGCGCGTGAGCTCAAGCGGCTGATCCGCAGCGAGCTGGAGACGGCACTGGCGCGCGAGATGCTGGGTGGCGGTATCGGCAAGGCCGATCACGCCAGCGCCCGCTGGGACGACAAGGCCGAACGGGTGGTCTTCGAGCGCAAGGAGCCACCCGCGCAGCCGGTCGAGCCTGAGAAGCCCGATGCCGCGAAAGTGGCCGAGGCGCCGTCGAGCGCCACGAAGGCATCCCGCCCTACACCGAGACCCAGTGGTACGTGGTCAACGTCTCGCGCCTCTACCGCCGGTTGCTCGCGACGTCCGGCGAGATGCCAGAACTCCGTTGACGGCCCGAGGCAGGATTGAGGGAGGACTAGGCGAAGCCTTCGCGGGGAATACAGACCTACTGCCGTGAGAGACCGCCGGGGCAAGGGACCGGCGGGGACGCGACAACTGCAGACGAGGACCTCCGAACGGGCAAACTCGCCGCGAGGCGGGGACGCAAAGCCGACGGGGGCGTGACGCCCGCGCAGACACGCGGGCGCACGGCCGGCCGGGTTGCCGAAGGGGTCGGGGTGCACACGCCTTTCGGCCGCCGGCCGGAAGGCGTGTGTGTTCTGTGCGGAGAGGAGCGCATGACCAGGCTGCCGATGGGCGTGCTGCGTGTGGTGGCGCTTGCCGCGGTCTCCGCCGGCTGCGGCGGCGTCCCGCTGCGCGCGCAGGAGACGGTGACCGTCGGCGTGCTCGCGCCGCTCACGAGCGGCGTACCGGCGGCGGCGCGTGCCGCGGTGCAGGGGGCGACGCTGGCGGCCGAGGAGGCGCGCGGCGGCACCGGAGCCGCGGTGGTCCTGATCGTGCTCGACGACCGCGGGAGCGCGGAGCAGGCCACGCGCCTGTTCGCGGAGCTGCTCGACCGCCAGGTGGTGGCCGTGGTCGGGCCGCTCACCGACCTGACGACGGCGGCCGTCGCCCCGCAGGCGGAACGTGCCGGTGTGCCCCTGGTGAGCCCCGGGGCGACGGGTACGATGCCCTACGCGGGGTCGTCGGTGTTTCGGACCTCGCTGCCGGCGGCCGCGCAGGCGCGCGCGCTGGCCGAGCAGACGCGGGGGCAGGTGTTGACGTTCGGGGACCTTCTGGAGCATGCTGACCTCAAGGAACAGCATGGAGCGGGCACGCACACGTCCCACGGAGACGGATAGGCCGTGGCCCGGGAGCCCGGCCGGCCCACACAGCTCTATCTGCGGCCCATCCGGCAGGCGCGCCAGCGCCTCGACAAGATGATGCAGGTACTGGCCGCTGCCGACCGTCTCCCAGCCCCAGAAGGCAGCGTTGAGGGCCACCCGCAGCCGCGGCCCGGGCTCAGCGGCCATTTTCCTCTCCGCGCAGGCGCGCAGCCCAGTCCTCCGCGAGGCCATCGGTGACGAATGTGCCGGCCCCGGACTCGCACGAGGCCCGATACTTGAGCTTTTCGGCCGTGCGCCGCAGAGGATAGAACTCGATGTGAAAGTGGTACGAGGTGTGTGGCTTACCGTCCGTCGGAGCCTGGTGCAGCACCATCATGTAGCCGAGGGGAAAGCCATACAGCTGATCGTACTGCTCCATCACGGTCTTCAGCAGCCGGGCCAGCGACCACCGCTCCTCGCGGGTGAGGTCCATCAGCCATTGCAGATGCCGACGCGGGAGCACATGGACTTCGTAGGGGTAGCGCGCGTAGAAGGGTACGAAGGCGCAAAAACGCTCGTTCTCGACCGTGATGCGCTCTCGCTGCGCCTGCTCTGCCGCGAGGACGTCACAGAGGAGGCATCGGCCCGTGCGCTCCATGTGTCGCTCATGGGCGGCGAGCTCGCGTGCCGGGATCGGCGGGATGAAGGGAAAGCCGTATATCTGGCCGTGGGGGTGGGTCAGCGTAACGCCGATCTCCTCGCCCTTGTTCTCAAAGACCAGCACGTACTGTATCTCGCTCCGCTCGCCGAGCTCGCGGGTGCGATCGGTCCATACCCAGATGAGCCGGTCGATCAGCTCGACCGGTTGCTCGGTCAGGGTGCCCTCATGGCGGGGCGTGTAGACAACGACCTCGCACTGGCCTTCAGCTGGCTGTGCCTCCAGTATGTCGTAGCTGGCGACCTCAGGAGGGGGTGCCCCGCGGCGGAAAGACGGGAACTTGTTCTCAAAGACTACGATCTGAAAGTCGGACTCCGGTATCTCGGTTGGGAAGCCCCCTGGTCTGGTGGGGCAGAGCGGGCAATAGTCGGGGGGCGGGAAAAAGGTCCGCTCCTGGCGGTGAGTGGCCGTGACTACCCACTCCTCCAGCATCGGATTCCAGCGCAGTTCTGACATTGCATGACCTCACTCTATCAAGCCATCAGCGTTCGTGTTTCGCCGCCTCCTGCGGCTGCTTCAGCTCCACCTCCTCAGCCTGCGGACCTGGAACGAAATCGTAGTAGATGAGGTACCGCCCGTCCTCTTTGAGGGTACGCCGGATCGTCACCTGCCACTCCGGCGGCACACCTCCGGGGTACTGGACTTCCTCACGCGCCTCTGGCTTTTCGCTCACGGTCTAGACTCCTCGCGATCGCATGATTGACAACAGCAGCCAGGTTGCCATCAACCCGGCGATGATAAAGCCGACATGGGCGATAGGGAGTGCTGCTCCGACGAGCGGCAGCCGAAAAACCGCCGCCCGCTCGCCACCCAGGATCACCAGAGCCGAGCCCACGATCATCGCTGCGACCACGATGCTGAAGGCAAGACGGTTTGCCACCACATCGAGCCTGGCCAGGATGTGTTCCAGGCGCCGCACGTCGAGCCCCAGGGTGAGCTGCCCCTTCTCGAGCTGCTCTGTGATGGTGCCTACGCGCGGCGGCACATCCTCGGCCAGGTACTCGAGCTGCCGCAACATACGCAGGCCCCTGCGGGACAGGTGTGCCGGGGAGTACCTCTCCGCCACCATCCGGGCCACGAAGGGCCTCGCGACCTCGACAAGGCTAAAGCCGGGGTCGAGGCTCTGGGCCACCCCCTCCAGCAACAGCACGGTCCGCGCCAGTACGGCGAGCTCTCCGGGCAGGAGTATGTGGTTGCGGAACGCCGCCGCAAACACGTCGCCCAGAAACTGGGCGATGGGCACCTCCTCGAGGGCCAGTCCATAGTAGCGCCAGAGCAGGCGCTCGAGGTCGCGGCCCAGGGCCGGCAGGTCCGCATGTGGCGGGATGGCTCCCATGCGCTGGATGCTTCGGACCATCCCGTCGGCATCCTGTGCGACCACTGCCGTCAGGAGGTCACGCAGATTCGACCGCGTGCCATCCGAGAGATGGCCGACCATGCCAAAGTCCACGAAGCCGATCCGGTCGCCACAGACCAGAATGTTGGCAGGATGCGGGTCACCGTGGAAACAACCGTCGTCAAAGACCTGCTTCATGTACAGGCGGACGACGAGCTCGGCTACCGCTGGCAGGTCGTATCCCTCCGCCCGCAGGCGTTCCAGCTCGGAGAGCTTGATGCCACCGATGTCCTCCATGGTGATGACCCGGCGGGTTGTCAGCTCCCAGATGACCCGAGGCACCCACGCCTGAGGCTCGCCGGCGAGGTTACGGCGCAGGATGTCTGTGTTTCGGCCCTCGATCGTATAGTCCAGCTCCTCCCTCAGGGCGCGGGCGAACTCTTCCAGCACCTTTGAGAGGCGATACTCGCGCAGGAACGCCGAGCGGGACTCGACGAAACGGAGCTGTCGCAGCAGCAAGTCGAGGTCGGCATCGATCACGCGCTCAACGCCCGGCCGCTGTACTTTCACGACCACCCTCTGGCCGTTGTGCAGCAGGGCGCGGTGCACCTGCCCGATGGAGGCCGAGGCGATCGGCTCCCAGTCGAGCGCAGCAAAGACGGCCTCAGTCCTCTGCCCCAGCTCGGCCTCCAGCACCTGCCGGAGCTCTTCGGCCGGAATGGGAGGCGCAGCGTCGAGCAGCAGGGTCAGTTGCTGAACGTACTCGGGGGGCAGCAGGTCGGGCCGGGTGCTCAGGAGCTGGCCCAGCTTGATGTAGGTTGGCCCGAGTTCCTCGAGGGTACGCCGCACCCGCTCCGGCACAGAGAGGCGCGCCATACGCCGGTCCGTCTCTGCAGAACGCCGGCGCCACCCGGGCAGGAAACGGCCCAGCTCCAGCCTCTCCACCACAAAGCCGAGGCCGTTCTTGAGCAGTATCTCGCCAATCTCACGGATGCGGATGATTTCCTGGTACGGCCGCCAGGCCAGCCGCGGGCGCAAGCGTCACCCCCTTCAGCAGACGCGGGGCAGATTATACCACGCTTGGGCGTCTGTGTCATGGAAATGACGGGAGGTGAGGAGTGGCCCCGGCGTCCCTCCCCCGAGGCGGACGCCGCGGGGAGGGGGAAGA
>JAIMBM010000305.1 GCA_023511475.1 Anaerolineae bacterium | reverse complement strand
GAGACCTCCAGCACCTTGACCTCCCCATGGCCGAGCGAGAGCTGTGTGGTGAGCCCGGGATGCAGCAGTATCTCCGCAATGCGCCCGGCTCCCCAGTCCGTTGGCGAGATGGTCTGTATGCCCAGCCGCCGGTAGATCTCGGCCCGGAGCGGGTCGTATATGCGGGTCACCACCTTGGGCACGCGAAAGACCTGCCGGGCGATACGTGCCGAGACGATGTTGGTGTTATCCCCGTTGGTGACGGAGGCGAAGCCATCGGCCATCTCGATCCCCGCCCGGATGAGCACGTCCCGGTCAAAGCCCACGCCCTCGATGGTCTGGCCACGAAAGGTCGGGCTCAGGCGCCGGAATGCTGCCGGGTTCCTGTCAATGACTGCCACGTCGTGGCCCTCCAGCGACAGCTGGTTGCTGAGGCGCGCTCCTACCCGCCCGCATCCGACGATGACGAACCTCATACTTCCTCCTCCTGCCCGGTGCCCCATGCCTGCGCTAGCGCGACGTGGTCGCTGCAGGGCGGCTCGTGCGCCGCACGATCCACTTGCGCAGCTCCTCCAGCAAGAACAACGCCACCGGCACGGGAAGGAGCAGCAGCCAGTAGCGGGACGCAAAGGGCTCGGTGCCAAAAATCCGCTGCAGCGGCGGCAGGTAGACCAGGGCAAGGATGATGATAATCTCCGAGAGGATGCCCAGGTTCACATACCGGTTGGAGAAGAGCCCCACGCTGAAGGTGCTGCTCCGCTCCGTTCGCACCGCCAGGCCGTTACCGATCTGCGCGGCCACGATCGCGGCCAGGGTGATCGTCGTCGCGGCCCGGTAGAACGCCCCTGCCTGCTCCTCGCCGGGCAGTGGGGCCAGGCGGCAGCAGAATCCGTTCGTCCAGTAGAACAGGAAAAACGCCCCCATCCCAAAGAGCGCCTCCAGCGGGCCGAGCCACGCCCACGAGCGCAGCAGCACCCCCCGGTCGATCAGGTGCGCCTTCTGACTGCGCGGCGGCCGCTGCATGACCCCGGGCTCTGGGCGCTCCAGGCCAAGGCCCAGCGCGGGGAGCATGTCGGTGCCCAGGTCGACGGCCAGCACCTGCAGGACGGTCAGCGCCAGGGGGATGGCTCCTCCGCTGAGCACAAAGAGGATAAAGGGCACCGCCTCGGCGACGTTCGAGGTAAAGATGTAGGTGATGAACTTTTTCACATCGGCGTAGACACCCCGGCCCTCCTCGATGGCGTTCACGATGCTGGCAAAGTTGTCGTCGGTGAGGATCATCACCGCGGCCTCCTTCGCCACGTCGGTTCCGGTGATGCCCATGGCAATGCCGATGTCGGCCCGTTTCAGCGCGGGGGCATCGTTGACGCCGTCGCCGGTCACCGCCACGATCTCGCCCAGGTCTTTGAGCGCCGAGACCACGCGCAGCTTGTGCTCCGGAGTGACCCGGGCAAAGATCACCTCTTCACCCCGGAGGGCCTCTCGCAGCTCCTCGTCCGACATGGCATCGAGCGCCACACCGGTGATGATCCGTGCATCCGGGCCACGGACGATGCCCACGCGCCGGGCGATAGCCTCGGCCGTCAGGCCATAGTCCCCCGTGATCATGATGATGCGGACCCCGGCCTCCTGCGCGCGCCTCACGGCTTCGGCCACTTCTGGCCTTGGCGGGTCGTACAGGGCAACCAGGCCCAGGAAGACCAGGTCGCTTTCCACGCCCTCCACAGTGTAGCACGCGCCCTCCCCGCCGAGGTCGCGGTAGGCAACCGCCAGCACCCGCAGGCCCTCGCTGGCGTACTCATCGTTCTTGGCCATGATGCGCGTGCGCCATCGCTCGTCCAGCGGCTCCGCACGGCCGTTCACGGCGATGCGAGAGCTGACGGCAAGGACCTCGCTGGGCGCCCCCTTGACATGCGCGCGGCGGGTGCCATCGACCTGATTCACCGTGCTCATCCGTTTGCGCACCGACTCAAAGGGCAGCTCGCAGACGCGCGGCTCGCGCTCCCTGAGCTCCTCGGCCGGCAGGCCGTACTCCGTCGCGGCGACCACAAGGGCGCCCTCAGTCGGGTCGCCAAGTATGCTCCAGCGGGGGCGCGCAGGGTCGGGGGGCAGAAGCCGGGCATTGGAGGCCAGCTCTGCGGCCGCCAGGAGTCCGGCCAGGTCGGCGTCAGTGCCAGGGGGGATCACCTGGCTGTCCCGCCGGAACTCGCCCGTCGGTTCGTAGCCACGGCCCGCGACGTGGACCTCCTCGGTGGGCAGCCATATCTCGCGCACGGTCATCTCGTTCTGCGTCAGGGTGCCGGTCTTGTCGGTGCAGATGACCGTCGTCGAGCCCAGAGTCTCTACCGCGGAGAGCTTTTTGATGAGGGCGTTGCGGCGTGCCATGCGCTGCACGCCGACCGCGAGCGATAGGGTCACGAGCGGCAGCATGCCCTCGGGCACAAAGGCCACCACGATTCCCACGGCAAAGATGAAAGCGTCCAGCAGGGTCGTCTCGGTGAGCGCGGTAGCAAGAGCAAAGAAGGCCACCCCAACGCTCACCGCAGCGATCGAGATCACCCGGATCGCCCGACCGACCTCAATCTGCAGCGGGCTCTGCGCCGCCTCGACCGTCTGGGTCAGTTGGGCGATATGGCCGAAGGCCGTGTGCATCCCGGTCGCAAGGACCACGGCCCGCCCCGTGCCGGTAGCGACTGTGGTACCGGCAAACACAAGGTTCGGCTGCTCGACGTAGGGGATATCTTCACGGATGGAAGGCTCTGCCGTGCGCCGCACCTGGACCGACTCGCCAGTCAGGGCCGAGTTGTTGGTGCGCAGCTCGTACTCCTGCTCCAGCCGCGCATCGGCCGAGATGGCGTCTCCTTCCCCGAGGACGAGAACATCCCCCGGGACGAGCTCCTCCGCACGGATTCGCTGCTCCTCGCCACCACGAATCACCCGGGCATAGGTAGGAAGCAGTTCCCGCAGGGCCTCCACGGCCCGCTCCGCCTTGTACTCCTGCCAGAAGCTAAAGGCCGCGTTGATAAAGATGACGGCCAGGATGGCCACCCCCAGCTCTGGCAGCCGCGCAATGAAGGCCAGGGCGCTGGCCACCCACAGGAGCAGGGCCATGAGATGGGTAAAGTTAGCGAGGAGCTTGACGATCAGGGGCGTCTTGCGCGCTTCCCGGAGGACGTTGGGGCCGTACCGCCGCAGCCGTTCCTCGGCCTCAGCCGCGCTCAGGCCAGAGGCAGAGCTGTCCAGCGCTTCATACACTTCCTCGGGGGGCAGAGTGGAGATGCGTATTGCCTCGCGCTCTGCCTCAGCAGTCACCTGTGGTGGCGCAGTTGCTGCCATCCCCTTCCCTGCAGACGGAATCTATCCCTGACTCTAGAGGAGGCAGCAAGATGCGGGCCAGGAGACCTAGGGCTGCACGAGGACTCGCTCGTCGCCGACGCGACGGGTGATCCGCTCGCGATCCAGATGCTCCAGGAAAGCCTGAGCATACTTGCGGCTGGTCCCGAAGAGGTCCCGCACCGTCGCGATGGTGACCGGCTCACCACGTCGCAGGCGGGCGATCACCGCGCTGAGCATGTGCTGGTAGGTCTCGGGCAGGAAGAGGACGCTGTCGCTCAGGCGCAGGAGCCGCCCTTCCTCGACCAGCGCTCCGAGCACATCCGCGCCAACCTCGGCCTCGGCCTCGCTTACGCTCGGCGGGCTGTAGGGCTCGCGCCGGAATCGCCCCAGCAGGGCCTCAACGCGGCGCTCTTGCTCCGGGGTGAAACGTGGCCGGTGCTCGGGCAGGTAGACCACCGCCTCAGTCGCCGATACCACTCCCTCCGCGACGGCCCGCTGCACCACCTCGCCGTACAGCCTGGCCTCGAGCCCGAGGCGGCTCTTCAGCTCTTCCCGGGGCATCCCAGTACGCAGCGGATGCTGGGCGTGATAGGCCTCAAGCAGCGAGCGCAGTCGCGAGGTGAGCGACGCCCATTGGCCCCGGCTCACCAATGCGCCCCAAGGCCGCTCCGGCACCAGTGGGAGGACCTCCCCCCGGCTCTTGAGGGTGCCCAGCGCCTCCCGGGTCACATCAGCTGGCAGGCCCATCTGCTGGAGGAGCGTCTGCTCGAGGATCGGGCCCGCGCGATCGAGGGCTTGCAGCAGGATCTCCTCCGGGGTGCCATGGGCCAGCGTCTCGAGGCGACCAATGACCTCGGCCCTGAAGCGCCGGTGCCGCGCCACCGGGCTGGGGTCGACCACATAGCCGCCACCCAGCGTCGCACTCGGCGATGGCAGGCGAATGATAAACCGGTCCTGAGGCGCCACCACGATGGGCCATCTGGTCTCGACCTGCACCCAGGCCACGTGCCCCGGCTCGAGGACCTGCACGTCCAGCAGCCGCAGACGAGCGGGCGTCTGACTCGCGCCTGCGAACAGATCGACCGTGGCATTGTGCTGGAGCGGCTGTGGCGCGTGCGGCAGCAGCCTGATCTGGGCATCAAAGCGCTGCGTGGGGGTGTAGCAGCCCGGGCTGGTAACCACGTCGCCGCGCCTGAGGTCGCTCACCTGAACCCCAACGAGGTTCGCGGCCGCCCGGCCACCTGGCAGGGCGACCTCAACCTTCTGGCGATGCGTCTGCAGCCCGCGGACCCGGGCGGCAAGGCCCTGTGGCAGGATCGTGACATCCTGCCCTACCCGCAGCGCGCCGTCGGTCAGGGTGCCAGTGACCACAGTACCAAAGCCCGCAATCGTGAACACGCGGTCGATTCCCAGGCGCGGCCGGCCCCGATCTGGCCGCGGCGGCGGGCTGTCGAGAGCCTGCCGCAGCGCAGCCACGAGCTCCGGCAGGCCCTCGCCCGTCCGCGCTGACAC
>JAIMBM010000304.1 GCA_023511475.1 Anaerolineae bacterium | reverse complement strand
CTTTTGGAGGAGAGCACGCTGGCGTCCCTTAAGTTAGCGCCGATGGGGCGCGGGGGTAGCCCCGAGGTGGGGGCAGCAACCGCACGAGCGGCGCCATACCACGCTCCTGCCAATCAGAGCTGCGCCCATGGGCAAACCCTTGCCCACGCCAAGTTGACTAACCCCACCTCCAAACCTACAATGCACCCTGATGCTGAAAAACAACCGCACGCAGCCCTGGACGTGCACACCTTCCCCTGAGCGAGATACAAGGAGAACCCATGCCCCAGTGCGACCAGCCCCCGCCCCGGCAGGTGCCTCCAGATGACAGCGGCTACCTTGAGGCCCTTGCCCGTGCCATCTTTCAGGCCGGATTCAGCTGGCAGGTCGTCCGCGAAAAGTGGCCGGCCATTCGTCGCGCCTTTGGCGGGTTCGACATCGAGACCGTAGCCTCCTATGGCGGTGCCGACGTCGACCGCCTGCGCGCGGACCGCGCCATCATCCGCAACGGCCGCAAGATCGAAGCCATCATCCAGAACGCCCGCATCATGCAGCGGCTCATCGCCGGGCACGGGTCCATACACGCCTACCTCCGATCCCTCGACGGCCTCAGCTATCCCCAGAAGCGCCGGGAGCTGACCCGCCGCTTCCATCATCTCGGGCCGACCGGTGCCTTCGTCTTCCCCTACTGCGTCGGCGAGGACGTGCCGGATTGGGAGCAGCGTCGGTCCGAGGATGTATGAGGGGAGAATGCGCGCCGACATGGCAGGTGCGTCGGGCGGGATGACCCCCGAGTGGGGCGGGCAGGAGGTCCGGCTGGGGCAGGAGGAGGACGTCGTCTTCACCCGTGAGGGGTGCCGGCCGATCGGTGGCCGGCAGATGGGGTTGACTCCCCCGCGCCGCACTGCGGGCTCGGCGGGAGGAACCGCTCCAAGACGCACTTTGACATCTGCCTGCGCGGGGTAAGCGTCTATCTGGATGGGGCGCTCGTTGTCGACGCAGGCCGCTTCGTCCCCGAAGAGCTGGCATAACGAAGGTGAACCGGCACCCCGGATGCAAGCGAGCTGTCATCCGTCAAGACTCGTCGCGTGCGGGGTACCACTGACGAGTGGGGGTTCGGTCTGGACGTGATAAGCTACGCAGCGGAATAGGCGCCACGACCATCCCCGCGCGCGCCGTATCCGATCTTATTACAGGAGGCAACCATGTTCAGAGGCGTGAGTCCCCTATCAGGCCTGGCAACCCTGCGCGACGCCCGCTCGCACCGGGCTTCGAGCTGGGACCGCACGGGTGGCAACTATGATGCCATCGTCATCCAGCCAGGGGAAACGGCCACCCTGGCCGAGATCGGGGGCGCCGGCTGCATCCGGCACATTTGGTTCACCATCGCCTGCGAGGACCGGCTGTATCTCCGCAAGCTCGTCCTCCGGATGTATTGGGATGGCGAGGAGTCCCCCAGCGTCGAGACGCCGGTCGGCGACTTTTTCGGTGTTGGTCACGGGGTCGCCGCCCACTTTGTCTCCCTGCCGCTCAATATGACCTGTGGCCCCGGCCGGCGGCGGAACGCAGGCATGAACTGCTTCTTCCCCATGCCCTTCGCCACACACGCGCGGATCACCATCGAGAACCCCTGCCAGGTGCCGGTCCCTGCATTCTACTACTACATTGACTATGAAAGCCTGGCAGTGCTGCCGGAGGATCAGGGCCGCTTCCACGCCCAGTGGCGCTGCGAGCATCCCTGTCAGCCGGTCATCCACCCCGATCCAGAGAAGGAGGTCAACCTGACGGGGCGGGACAACTATGTCCTGCTCGAGGCGGAGGGCCGCGGCCACTACGTAGGCTGCGTCCTCAACGTCGACAACTGGAACGCCTTCCACCAGCGGTACACCTGGTTTGGCGAGGGGGACGACATGATCTTTATCGACGCCGACACCTGGCCGCCCTCCCTCCACGGCACCGGCACCGAGGACTATTTCTGCGAGGCCTGGGGCTTCCCCTCCGGGGCCTACGCGGGGCCGTACCATGGCGTCTCGCTGGCAGGTGACGCGCAGGAGTGGTCGGGTCAGTGGAGCCTGTATCGCTTCCATATTGAGGACCCGGTGCACTTTCGGGAGCGCCTCCGCGTCACCATCGAGCACGGCCACGCCAACGATCAGGGGAACGACTATTCCTCGGTGGCCTACTGGTACCAGACCGAGCCGCATGCTCCCTTCCCACCGCTGCCGGAGGTCGAGAAGCGGCTGCCGAGGAGGCATGTGGTGTAACGGCTCGGCTGCACCGAGCGGGATCGGAGCCATCCGGCCGGACCGTATGCGAGGAGACGGACACTTCCATGCAGACCAATCACATCCCCTACACCCACGACGAGCTCTACGCCCTCGGCCCGCAGCGGGTCTATGAGGGCGAGGCGTTGCCGCAGGTCGCTTTCCCCATCGGCGGCATCGGCACGGGGTCGATCTCCCTCTCGGGCCGCGGGGCGCTGATCGATTGGGAGATCTTTAACCGGCCCAACAAGGGCTCCTTCATCCCCTTCACCTTCTTTGCCCTCTGGGCGCAGCAGGAGGGGGAGCCGCCGGTCACGAGGGTGCTCGAGGGTCCGCCCATGCCGCCTTTCGATGGCTCGGGCCATGGCAATCAGCCCGGCCTCGGCCATGGGGTGCCCCGCGATACGGCGGCCGGCTTGCCGCATATGCGCCAAGTGCGCTTCCGTGGAGAGTATCCCTTCGCCTGGCTGGAGCTGGCCGATCCCGCCATGCCCCTTGCGGTTACCCTAGAGGCCTATAACCCGTTCATCCCCCTGAACGCCGATGACTCGAGCCTCCCGGTAGCCATCTTTCGCTTCACCCTGCACAACCCGGGGGACCGGCCCGTCCAGGCCACGCTGGCGGCGAGCCTCTGCAACCCCATCGGCTACACCCATGGCCGTTTCGATGGCAGAGGCCTCGGCGGGAATGTGAACCGCCACGTTCGCGAAGGGGCGCTGCAGGGCCTGCTGATGACCTCCACCCGCTACGGCCCCGAGGAGCCCCGCTACGGCTCGCTGGCCCTCACAACCTCCTGGCCCGAGGTCACCTGGCAGAGCGCCTGGCTGCGCGCCGGCTGGTTCGACTCTCTGCAGCGGTTCTGGGACGAGTTCACGGCCCAAGGCCTGCTCTCAGAGCGAACCTACGGGCCCTCCGACGAAGGCAAGAGCGACGTCGGCACCATCGGCCTGCGGGTGCGCCTCGCCCCCAAGGAGAGCGTCACCCTGCCGGTGTACCTGACCTGGCACTTTCCCAACTTTGAGAAGTACTGGCACCGGGAAGGCGGCCCGGGGAGCGAGGGCACCTGCTGCCAGAAGGCCACTCTGCCGACCTGGAAGAACTATTACGCGACCCGCTTCCGCGATGCGCTCGACGTAGCGCGCTACGTGGCGCGTGAGGAGGAGAGACTGCGGGAGGAGTCCCTGCGCTTCCACGATGCGTTGCATCGGTCGACCCTGCCGCCCTATGTGATCGATGCCCTGTCGAGCCAGGCCTCGATCCTCAAGACCACGACCTGCCTGCGTCTGACCGATGGCACCTTCTACGCCTTTGAGGGCTGCCACGCCGACGCCGGCTGCTGCGAAGGCACCTGCACCCACGTCTGGAACTATGCGCAGACGCTCGCCTTCCTCTTCCCCGACCTCGAGCGGTCCATGCGCGAGGCGGACTATCGCTACAATCAGCACGAGGATGGCCATATGGGCTTCCGCCTGCAGCTCCCGCTGGGCAGCCCGCCCTCGACCTTCCACGCTGCCGCCGATGGGCAGATGGGCGGCATCCTCAAGGTGTACCGGGACTGGAAGCTGTGCGGCAACACCGAGTGGCTGCGCGGGCTGTGGCCGCAGGTGCGCAAGGCCCTCGCCTACGCCTGGAAGGTCTGGGATGTGGATCGGGACGGCGTGATGGAGGGCGTCCAGCACAACACCTACGACATCGAGTTCTGGGGCCCCAACACCATGATGGGGAGCTTTTACCTGGGCGCGCTGCGTGCCGCCGAAGAGATGGCCAGGGCGCTGGGAGAGGAGGAGGAAGCCCGGGAGTACCGCCGGCTCTTCGAGAGCGGGCGGGAGAAGATGGAGGCTGAGCTCTACAACGGCGAGTACTATGAGCAGCGCATCAACCCCCAGGCGCACCTTGTGGCTCCGGTGGACCTCTCGATGAGCTATGGTGGGCAGACGCCCGGCGACCCCAAGTACCAGTACGGCAAGGGGTGCCTGTCGGACCAGCTGATCGGCCAGTGGTTCGCGCACCTCGTGGGGCTGGGCTACCTTTTTGATCCGGAGCACGTGCGCCGCACTATGCAGTCGATATTCCGCTACAACTGGCGCTCGGAGCTGTGGGAGCATGCCAACTGCCAGCGAGTCTATGCACTCAACGATGAGGCCGGGCTCCTCCTGTGCACCTGGCCGCGGGGCGGGCGCCCGACCTTCCCCTTCCCCTACTCCGACGAGGTATGGTGCGGGATCGAGTATCAGGTGGCAAGCCATCTGATCTATGAGGGGCTGGTGGACGAGGGCCTGGCCATCGTCCGGGGCTTGCGGGCCCGCCACGACGGCATCCGGCGCAACCCCTGGAACGAGATGGAGTGCGGCAGCCACTATGCCCGGTCGCTGGCCTCCTGGGGCCTGCTGGCCGCGCTCTCGGGCTTTAGCTTTGACCTCACGCGAGGCAGGATCGGGTTTGTGCCCCGGCTGGAGATGGACGAGTTCCGCACCTTCTGGTCGACCGGGACGGGCTGGGGGACCTTCTCCCAGCGCCGCAGCGGCGCCGCGTTGGAGGCTGTGCTCCGCCTGGAGTACGGGTCGCTGGCGCTGAGGGAGCTGGCGCTCGGCTGGGCGAACGG
>JAIMBM010000303.1 GCA_023511475.1 Anaerolineae bacterium | reverse complement strand
GCTTCGCACTACCCCGGTGCAGGGCCTTCCTCTGGTGATGGAGCCGGGTCGCGGCGCAGCGAGATACCCGGCTGCAGCCCAGGCAGTGACGCATCCTGGGTGCACCCCCTGGAGGCTTATCTTGACAGGTACGGCATGCATTCTACAATCGCCAGTATATCATAGATGTGGCGTCCTCTCTCGGTTTTTGCCGCGTGATTGGTACCCATTCTGGGGCCATAAAGGGGGACATGGTTACAGCCCGCCTGTCGCTTGCAGACCTGCGCTTTGCCCTCCGGCACCTGTACGAGCCCGGCCTGCTGCAGTCGAGCCCGCTCTCGGCACACATCGCGCCCGCCGACGATATGGGGGCTGGTTCGTTGCGGCTGGCGCTCACGGATGCTATCGAGGCGCTCAAGCCCGGGCCGGAGGGACCGCCGCAATCGCCGGCCCGGCGCGCCTACGAGATCCTGTACTACCGCTACGTGCAGCAGTGTACAGTCGAGGAAGTTGCGCACCAGGTTGGCCTGAGCCTGCGTCATCTCAAGCGCGAGCATCGGAAGGCGCTCGAAAGACTCGCCCAGCACCTCAGCGAGCGGTACGGCGTCAGCTTTGACCTGCGCGCCCGTGCTCCGTCTGCCCCGGCTGCTCCCGTGCCACAGAAGGTAGAGCCTGCGCGCACAGCAGCGCTCGCCGCGGTGTTGCCCGCCGTCCTGGCTCTGCTGGAGCCGATGCGTCGCCGCTACGGTGTGGAAATCGACATCGCGGAACTGGACGCGTTGCCCCCCGTTCTGACTGACGCCGTGACCCTGCGCCACCTGCTGCTGAGCGTGCTCTGCGTGGCCCTGCGCCAGGCGGCGAATGGCCGTGTCACCCTGGTCGCCCGGACGCAGCCCTGGCGCCTGGGGGTCTGTATTCGCAGTGATGGAGGCGCGGCACAGATGCTGGCACAGGACGAGGATGCGGCCAGCCTGCAGGTAGCTCATGAACTGGCTTCCCGGTTCGGCGCCGGGCTGACCATCTCCAGCGAGGGCCCCTTCTCTGCGATACTGTCGCTGCCTGCGGCGCAACAGGTCCCGGTGCTGATCGTCGACGATCACACCGACGCGCTGCAGCTTATCGAACGGTATCTCACGGACACACGCTACCGCCCCTACACCGCCCGCGATGCGGGTACGGCGCTCGAGCTTGCCGTCGAGATCGTGCCTCGCGCAATCGTGCTGGATGTGATGATGCCCGAAGTGGATGGCTGGGAGCTCTTGGGGCGCCTGAAACAGCATCCCCGCACCGGCCATATTCCCGTCATTGCCTGCACCATTCTGGCTCAGGAAGAGCTGGCCCTCTCTCTGGGCGTCAGTGCCTTTCTGCGCAAGCCGCTGAACCGGAATGATCTGCTGGCGGCTCTGGATAGCGTCATTCCGCCTGCGCAGGAGTGAGCCCACTCCACAGGCGGACACCTGCCAGAAGGTCCTGAAACGTCAGCCCCCCGCTTCTAACGAAGGTCAACGCATGCCCGGCGAGCGAGCCGTGCCCGGGGTCGACGGCCGTGACGGCGATCACCGGGATCTGGCTCAGTTCCGGGTCGGCGCGCTTGCGCTCGAGGATGGTCCAGCCATCTGTGCCTTCCATCATGAGGTCGAGGAGCACGACATCGGGGCGCCGTTCGCGCAGCAGGTCGAGGGCCCAGGCGCCGCTGGATGCCCGCAGCACATGGTAGCCGCGTTCGAGGGAGGCCAGCATGCGGCCGAGGAGCTGCACCATGTCGGGCTCGTCGTCGACCACCAGCACAGTGCGCACCGGGTGCGGGAGCGAGTCCAGGGCATTGACCAGGGCTTCACGTGTGACCGGCTTCACGAGGTAGCGGACGACGCCCAACCGGCGCGCCGCCTCCTCTTCGCCGGGCATCCAACAGGCGATAGCGGGCGTGCCGAAGGGGAGGCTCGCCAATGGTCCGTCCGGGCTGGCTGTCTCCTGAGGTGCCGAGGGGGCATTGACAATCAGGGCCTGCGCTGGGGTCTGTCGCAGGTCGTCCAGTGCCTTCTGCAGGCTCGGCATGACGACGATGTCGCAGCCCTCCAGGTAGCGCGAGAGGAGTCGCTGCAGCCGGTAGCCCTCCTCGACCACGATGAGGCGGGGTCGCGGCTGCTCGACGGGGGCCTTGAAGCGGTGTGTGCGTCCATGCTCCTGATGGTAGAGTGACAGCCAGCGTAGCGGGCCGGACACCGGCGGCGCAGCCTCCCTCACCGGCAGGGTGAAGCGGAAGGTACTGCCCTTGCCGAGGGTACTCTCCACCCACATGCGTCCGTCGTGCATCTCTACAAAGCGACGGCTGATCGAGAGCCCCAGGCCCGTGCCGCCAAAGCCGTGGCGGATCGTGCCGTCGACCTGCTGGAAGGGTTCGAAGATCCGTTCGCAGTCAGACGGCGCAATGCCGGGTCCGGTGTCGCTGACCGAGAGGGCGACCCGCCCGTCCTCGGCGGCTGCAGCAATGGTGATTCCGCCCTGACTGGTGAAACGGGCCGCGTTGCTGATGAGGTTGAGGAGCACCTGCCGGATGCGGGTGCGGTCGCAGAACACCTCCGGTAGCCCGGCCGCGAGGTTGACCTCGATGGTCAGTCCTTTGCTTTCCACCAGGGGGCGGACCGCTGCCACCGCTTCATCGATCACCTCCTCCAGTGACACCCACTCCTTGTTCAGCGACATGCGCCCCGCTTCGACCTGAGACATGTCCAACACATCATCGACCAGGCTGGCGAGGTGTCGGGCGTTGCGCCGGATCGCATCTACGTCCGCCAGCAGGGAGGGCGGTAGCGCCACACGATAGGTCTCGGGCGCCTGCGAGATCATCTCGCTGAAGCCGATGATCATGTTCAGAGGGGTGCGCAGTTCGTGCGAGACGTTGGCCACGAACTGCTCTTTGGCCAGGCGTGCCTCCTCGGCGATCTGACACATCTGCTGCAGGCGCTCCGAGAGCCGCGCCAGCTCGGCGTTGGCGTGCACGAGGTCTTGCTGAGCCTGTTTGAGCTCCAACCGCTCGTTGCGGGCCTGCTGCAGCCGATCGTACATGGCGAGATAGCTGGCCCAGAGGACGCTCGCGGCACGCCGCACCGCCCAAAGGTGGGCGGCGAAGAGTGCCAGGCTGCTCCAGATGCAGGCCAGCGCCGAAAGCACCGTGCCACGCTGGTCCGCCAGCCCGGTCCATCCCGGGCCCACGACCGCGGCACTGGCAGCGAGGGCGACCAGGGCACCCGCCTTCAGGTCGCGCAGCAGGACGCCCAACGCGACTGGCAGCGCCAGGAGGCACAGCAACCCACCTGCCTGCAGCTCCAACGCTGCGGCCGTGACCACTGCCACACAGGCCCCGGCGGTGATTGCCAGCCCGATGTCAACTGAACGACGCATGGCCAGAAACGCGAGACACTGCGAGAAGGCGAACAGCGTCGCTGCGAGCGTGAGAAACGTGGGCCAGTGGCTGGCCTCGGCTACCAGCATCACGACCGCGCCGACTGCTACCAGCGCGAGCGACGCCAGAGGAGCCAGCTCCCGCTGGGCATCGAGATGCAGGCCCTCCCGCAGTTCCACGGACCCCTGCGCCATGTGCGCACCTCCCGGACATGAGAGCACCGCGCTGCAGTCTACCGAACGCTGTGCGAGGATGCAAAAGAGCGATTCCGCGCGAGATCGAGGGACGTCCCGCCGCTGGGGGCACGCTTGTTGCTTGCTCTCGTGGGGCATCAAGGCCGTGCGAGGTGTGCAATGGTCGACACATGCCTGCCGGGGCCACTGCCACTCCCTGCCGCAGAGCTCGAGCGGCACCTCATCCAACAGCGGGCACCGACTTTCGCGGGGTTGGGCATCCCCGAGGGGCTGGTTTTTCCGTGCTGTGCCTTCTGCATTGCCAACGTTCCGGCGACTCTGGCGAACGTCCTCGGGGCCGAGCTTCCGGGGGCTGCCCCACCTCTTCCGAGGCCGATGTGGGAAGACATTGGCGAGGGGGCCGAGCGGATCGTGTGCATCATCCTCGATGCCGTCGGCTGGCAGCACCTTAATGAACTCTTCGCCGAGGAGCGCGATCTGAGCCTGGCCAGGCTCGCACGGGAGGGACGCTTCTTTCCGATCACGTCGGTTTTCCCAAGCACGACGACCTCGGCCCTGGTGACGCTCTGGACGGGCTATCCCCCGGCGCAGCATGGCCTGCTGGGGCACATGATGCTCCTGCACGAGTTGGGCTTTATCGCCGACATGCTCTACTTCTCCCCGGCGGGTGCGCCTTCGCGGGATCAACTGCTGGAGCGCGGGGTGAGCATCGACACGTTCCTGCCCGTGCCAGGGCTGGCGCAGGCCCTTGCCAAGCAGGGAATCGTCACCCGCGCCCTGATCAACTCGAGCCTGGCGAACACGGCCTTCTCGCGGCTGTGCTTCAGAGGCGTGGCCGAGGTGACGCGGTTTATCACCGAGGCCGACATGTGGGTGCGCATCCGCGACCTCCTGAGCGCGCACCGTGGGGAGCGCCTGCTGCTTGTGGCGTATCTGGACGAGATGGATGGCATCGGCCATCTGCATGGGCCCGGCAGCGATGCCTGGCGCGCGGAGTTTCGCAGCATGGCCTTCTCGCTCGAGCGCGAGTTCCTTTCGCGGCTCAGCTCAGAAGAGCGAAGGAACACCCTCTTCGTGCTCACCGCCGACCATGGCCAGCTGAGCCAGCCCTCTGTCCCGATCGCGCTGCCCGATCACCCCGAGCTGCAGGAGCATCTGCTTCTGCCGGCGACGGGAAGCCTGCGGGCGGCGTATCTCTACGCCTGCCAGGATGAGGTCGAACTGGCGCGGCAGTACATTCGTGAGCGCCTGGGGAACGAATTCCTGGTCC
>JAIMBM010000302.1 GCA_023511475.1 Anaerolineae bacterium | reverse complement strand
CTTGTGCGGCGGGGAAGGGGGGTAGGGGGCTTAACCCCGCTTTGCCCTACGGGCAAAGCGGGGAATGCCCCAGGGGGATGGGGCAACTGTCTGAGAGGCCGGTCCGAGCACCGGGCCTGCCGCCGGACTCGCTCTCACCCCAGACCCATGGGGCGAAAGCCCCTCAAGTTTCCGCCTGCGGCACGTATGCTCCCGTGGGGGAGGGGCCTGCGGGGGTGGGGGCTACCCCCAGAGCAGAGCCCCCAAGGCGCGACCGTTCTCGCCACGAGCGAAAGGAGAAAACTATGACACGCTCCATCGGCATCGACTTTGGCACCTGCAACTCGGCCATGGCCCACATGCACCGTGGCGAGCCCCGGGTGATCCTGAACCAGCAGAACATGGACGTCACGCCCTCGGCAGTCAGCCTCGGCAAGCGCGGCGAGTTACTCGTCGGCAAGGAGGCCCGTAACCGCGCCGTCCTCGAGCCGGAGAACACCATCCTCTCCATCAAGCGCAAGATCGGCACCGATGAGCGGATCGCCTTCAACGGCCGGACCTACACCCCCACCGAGATCGCCGCCCTCATCCTCCGCAAGATGAAGAAGGACGCCGAGGTGCGCCTCGGCGAGCCGGTCGGCAGGGCGGTGATCACCGTGCCCGCCTACTATGGCGAGCGCGCCGCCGCCGCCACCCGCGAGGCCGGGCGTTTGGCCGGCTTTACCGTCCTGCGCATGATCAACGAGCCGATGGCTGCCTCGCTCGCCTATGGACTCGACCGCGCGCCCGAAGCCGCCAAGACCATCCTCGTCTACGACCTCGGCGCCGGCACCTTCGACATCTCCATCGTCATGCTCGTGCAGGGAGCCTTTGCCGTTATCGGCCACCTCGGCGACACTCACCTCG
Source organism: Anaerolineae bacterium (assembly GCA_023511475.1). GTDB lineage: Bacteria > Chloroflexota > Anaerolineae > SpSt-313 > SpSt-313 > SpSt-313. The sequence continues at coordinate 3,970 of JAIMBM010000302.1, read as the reverse complement.
GCGGCGACGACTTTGACCAGCTGATTATGGACTACCTGATCGAGCTCGTCCGCACCGAGCATGGTGTTGACCTCAGCGAGGACCGCAGGGCCCTGCAAAAGCTGCGCTCCGCCGCCGAGGAAGCCAAGATCGCCCTCTCCAGCCAGTCCTACGCCGAAGTCGTCCTCCCGGCCATCGCCCCGGGTGTCGACCTCGAGGCGGAGCTCAGCCGCGCCCAGTACGAGGAGTGGATCCGGCCTCACATCGAGCGGACCGTCGAGCTCGTGCGCAAGGCCGTACAGGATGCCGATATGGCCCTCGACATGGTGGACCACATGCTCCTCGTCGGCGGGCCGACCTATACCCCGCTGGTGCAGAGCGCGCTGGAATCGCTGGTAGGCCGGGAGCGGTTGCTCCGCCAGGTGAACCCGATGCTCTGCGTGGCCATGGGCGCTGCCATTCAGACGGGGCTCGTCACCGAGATCGACTGCCCCAACCCCAGATGCAACCAGAAGAACCCCGTCGAGGCCGAGGTCTGCTCCGCCTGCGGTCGCTCGCTCGTCGGCGACGAGAAGGTCGATTGCCCCGCCTGCTTCATGCCCAACGACATCGACCGACGCTCCTGCTGGAAGTGCGGTGCCTCTCTCGCCCCCGGGGTCCGGCCCCAGCCGGCAGCAACGGCCACATGGACCTGCCAGGAGTGCGGCAAGCCCAACCCGGCCAACCTCACAGCCTGTAGCGTCTGCCAGGCGCCGCGCGACCGCGGGGGCCTGCGCTGCCCGAGCCCCGGGTGCGGCTACATCAACGAGCCCGGCGCACGCAAGTGTGCCCGCTGCGGAGCCGACTTTGGTCCCTCCGTCCTCGATGTGACCGCCAAGGACGTGGGCGTGGAGCTGCACGATGGTCGGATGTCGGTGATCATCCCCAAGGGCACCGGCTTCCCAACCGCCACGCCTGCCACCAGGCCCTACTACACCGTGGCCGACAATCAGCGGCAGCTCGAGGTCGCCATCTATGAAGGCGAGAACCCTCAGGCCAACCGCAACGACTACTGCGGCGTCGTCACCATGGAGCTCCCTCCTGGACTCCCCAAGGGCACCGCAGTCGCCATATCCTTCGATCTCGACCCCAGCCGCACCATCTACGTCACCGTCCAGCTCCAAGATGGCTCCGGCAGGCAGGTGCAGGCTCGCATCCGCCGCACCACCATGCCGGCCGACATGAAGAAAGAGCTGGAGCAGATGCAGCGGCAGGCAGAGAAGCTGCTCGAGGAGGCGCAGGAGGCCCTCGACGACACCGACCGAAAGGACCTCGAGGGCCTCCGCAGCGAGATCGCCGAGGTGCTGGACTCGGGCGACTCGGCCCGGGCCGAGCATGCCCTTCCCGGCTGGAAGGAGCGGTTGGCCGCCAGTCAGCGCAAGGCCGACACGCTCGACGAGGTCAGGCACGTGCTCGCCCGCGCCTCATGGGTGGTCGAGGTGGTGCGCGAGTACATGGAAAAGGACAAGGCCGACACCATCGCCCGCATGGTCGCCGAGGTCGAGGCCGCCCTCGGCAAGCACCGCGTCGAGGAGGCCGCGGAAAAGGCCCGTGCGCTGACCCAGTACATGGACGGCCTCGGGGGCGTCATCAACCTCATCACCTACTGCCAGTATGCCTCCGCCCACCCGAGTGTGCCTCCGGCCCTCCAGAGCCGCCTCGCCGGCGGCCTGGCCGAGCTGAAGCGCGCCTTTCACTCGAACAACCGGCAGCTCATGGAGCGCACGCTCACCGAGCTTGGCCGCATGCTTGACGAGGCCGCCCGCTACCTGAACGTCAGGCCCGAGGATATGGCCTCGGGCATCACCGACACAAAGCACTGACATGGGAGACCCATGCAGAAAAGGACCATCCTCTGCCCCACCTGTGGCGTGCCGCCTAGGCCGGGCACAACGATCTGCCCCCAGTGCAAGGAGGACCTGGCAGCGCTGATCCACCTCCAGAGCCTGCCGGCCATCTACTACAACGAGGGCGTGCGCCTCGCCGGCGAGGGACAGCTCGACGCCGCCATCGCCCGGCTGCTCCTCGCCGTCGGCCGCGACCCCTCGCTCGTCGCGCCCTACGCGATGCTCGCCCGCCTCTATGCCCGGAAGCGGCTGTGGCGGGAGGCCGCCTCCTGGTGGCGCGAGGTGCTGGCCCGCGAGCCCGAGAACGCTGCCGCCCGCGCCGGGCTGACCGAGGCACTCCGGCGCGAGGCGGCCCGTCGGCGGGAGCGGTGGGCCATCCCCCTCGGCGCGTTTCTGGCGGGCGCGGTTCTCATCGCCGTGCCGGCCGGCGCGCGGCTGCTGCGGCCGCTTCCGCAGCCGACTCGGCCGCCCATCGTGGCCATCGCGCCTACCCTCCGGCCCACGGCCACGCCGGTGCCAACCGCCACGCCGACCGCTTCGCCATCGCCTACGCCGGCACCCTCGCCCTCGCCCCCGCCGGACCTGTCCAGGGCCGTCGCCCAAGCCCTCCGGCGCGAGCACGAGGCCCTCGCCGGTTTCACGGTGACCCAGGATGGCCTCGGCATCCGTCTGGCCGGGCAGGTGCCGGCCATGCACCTCAAGTACCGCGCCGAGGCAGCCGTTCGGCGGGTCCGCGGCGTGAGCTGGGTCGACACGAGTGGCGTGCGCCTCGCACCCTATGTCGTGCAGCCGGGCGATAGCCTGTTCGCCATCGCCCAGCGCACGTACGGCGATGGGCGGCTGTGGCCGGCGCTGTTTGCGGCCAACGCTGATCAGATTGCCAATCCGAACCTGATCTACCCCGGCCAGGTGCTGCGCCTGGTGTAAGACGGTCCCGCCGACTGGTGTGCGCGAAGGCCGAGGGGCGCACTCCTCGGCCTTCCGTCGTGCTTGGCGGGTTGACCACCGGCGCGCCACGGCAGCCGGGCTGAGCGGCGCTGCGCGCTCGCCCGCATCCGGCTCAGGCGGGCAAGGCACGGAGATCGAGCACGTCTTGCGTACACACGAAGGAGGAGGCACTGGGACGGCGCAGTGCCTCGAGCCTGGCAAGACGATCCAGGCCGCGCGTCGTGTCGCTGGCGACGCGCGGCGGGGCGCAGGTGCGCAAGCGGTACTTGAACAGCCAGTAGGTGAATTCCTTCAGCTCGTCCAGGCTGATCGTGTCGCCGCTGCCCAGGCCGCGCTCAGCGCGGAAGGCGGCCAGCAGCTCCTCACGCGTACTACCGTAGATGCGCTGGAACACCACCGCCTCCACGCTGTGGTTGCCCGGCCAGACATGCGCCCGCCGCTCCTTCTCCACCTCTTCCTCGAAGGCGAGCTGGAGCGCTTCCTCGACCGTCACGCCGTAGAGGTAGTTGAGGTGCGCGCGGTATTTGGCGGGGCCGATGGCTCGCCGGAACTCGTCGGCCGAAACCTCGTATGGCGCGCGGCCGTGATAGAGCAGCGCGTCGATCTCGGCGGCCGGGATGAGGTCGTCGATCGCGTCGAGAATGCGCTCGGCCAACAGCAGCCAGTCGAACGCCTCACCGCCGATCAGGTAGCGGTAGCGCCGGTCGCCCACCGTCTCTTCCGGAAGGCGCCAGCGGGCTATCGCCTTCAGGAGGGCAGCGAACCACGGTTCCCCGGCGAGCACCGCGGCGCGGGTGCAGGCCAGGATCTCGTCGGGTGTGTCCGGTGTCCGTTCGGACTCAGGGGCGCGGAATTCTGTCACCATGGACTTTGAGCGTATCGCCCTCGCGTTAGCGCGGCAAGGTCGGTAGTTCGGCCGTCCGCACGCGCGCCGTCACGGTCAAACCGTTGCGGTCAGCCTGCGCCTGCATGATCGTGGCGGGCAACGCACCGGTGATAGCCGCGAGCCGGGCGTTGATCGGACCCTCCGCGAGGCGCTCGATGTTGCCGGGCACGGGCAGCGGCCCCAGTTGCGACCGCCGCACGCGCATGCGCAGCATGCCGTCCATGACAACCGGCTCCATCTCGACGAAACCGCCGATCCCGCGGCCCAGCAC
>JAIMBM010000301.1 GCA_023511475.1 Anaerolineae bacterium | reverse complement strand
ATACCCCAACACGCCAATTCCCCGGATGCCTCTATATTAATTCGGTCTTAATCGGCTGCTGCGCAAAATCGGCGCGGGCCCCCCCCCCCGGGGGCGGGGGGGCGGGGGGGGGGGGCCCCGCCAGCAGCGCAGATGAGACTGCCCGGAGCGTGAACTGCAACTCCGCCGGAGCCTCCTTTGCGACTCCCTTCCTCTTGACGTATAATCGGCTCCGTCGGCTGACCAGCACTGGCCGGGTCTTGGAGAGGGCATTCGGAGCCCTCAGGGAGGTCCAATGGCTCATACCGGTGCGCAGCACCAGCGGACGGAGCGGGAGGAGGCCTTGCGTCGCCGCCTCGGGATACCGGGCGATGCCGCGCGGATCCTCGTCTTTGGCGAGTCGAGCCACTGGGATCCGGACTGGCTCTACACCTCCGAGGAGTACTTTGGCCGGTACGTGTGTCGCAACCTCGATCGGGCCATCGAGGAGCTGCTGCGGGAGTCCAGGCGGGTCTACTCGGTCGAGTGCCTCTTCTTTCTCCGTATGTACTGGGAGCGGCGTCCGGAGCAGCAGGCGAAGGTCCGGGCGCTGGTCAACGAGGGCCGGCTCCGGCTGACCTCCAGTGGTGTGACGACGGCGGACACGATCGTGCCGCGGCCCGAGGCCATCCTGCGGGACTGGCTCCTCGGCCAGGAGTGGCTGCGCCGGAACGGGATGATCCAGGAGCCGCGCCTCGCCTACTTTACCGACAGCTTTGGCTGCTCACCCGCGCTGCCCTCGCTGCTCAAGGCTGCCGGCTTTGACTATACCGCCATCACCCGCGTGGATGGGATGTACTTTGTGGCGGCCGATTACGAGTCGGCGGAGCGGTTCCCGCGCCCGGGCTCCAGCGCCGAGCTGCTGGCCAAGGTCGAGCGGACGACCGATTTCGTCTGGCGCGGGCCCGATGGGGCGGAGGTGCTCTGCCACTGGAATGCCTTCACCTACGGGCAGGGCGATATGCTCGCACACCGCGGGCTCACGCGGATCTATCTGTTCCCGCTCGCCCTGCCGGCGCGGTCGGACCGGCACACCGCCCGGCGGATCGATAGCTATGTGGCGCAGCTGGCGCCGCTCAGCCGCACTCCCTACCTCTTTTGCCCCATCGGCTTTGACTTTAACCCGCCCATCCCGGGGCTCGTGGAGCTGCTCGATCGCTACAACAAGGCCGTCTATCCCACGACGGGGGTCTGGGCGATCAACGCCGGGCTGGATGACTATCTGGAGCTGGTCGGCTGCCATCGAGAACTGCTGCCTGTGCTGGAGCTGGACCCGAACCCCTACTGGACGGGGTTCTACACCTCCCGCCCCTCGCTCAAGCGGCAGTGCCACGAGCTGGTAGAATCGCTCCTCCTTGCGGAGCGGCTGGCCCTCCAGCCGGGGAACGAGGCGGCCGCGCGGACGATCAACGACGAACTGGCCGATGCCTGGTGGGTAGCGGCGACGGCGAACCATCACGACTTTATCACCGGCACCTCACCGGATCGAGTCGTAGAGACGGAGCAGGAGCCCTGGCTGGCACAGGCCGCCAAGACGGCGCAGGCGGCCATCGAGCGGCTGCGGACGGGGATGCCTTTGCTGTGGCCGCCGAGCAGAAAAGCGGACCTTCCGGAGTGGCGTCGCGTGGACGGCGGCGTGGAGGTGCGGACGCCCCACTATGCCCTGGAGCTGGCCGAGGATGTCGGAGGGGCCATCGCCCGCGCCTGGCATCCGGAGACGCAGCGAACGCTCCTCCCCAGCGTTTCGAACGACCTCATCTGCTACCGGGACTCGGGCGGCCTGTGGCGGATGGGACACGAGTTCCGCGGCGGGAGCCTGAGGGAGCTCTGCCGGGCGAGCGCGCAGCCCGGCAGGCTCGAGGTACGCGAGACGGCCAATGGCCTCGAGGTCTCGTGCGTGAGTCAACTGGGCGGCGAGAGCGTGGAGCGGGTAGCCTCCTTCGGCGCCGACTCGCCCGTGATGCGCTTCCGGGTGCGCGGCCGTGTCCCAGAGGGCTGCACGGTCACGGCGGCCTTTGCCACGGGGCTGCGGATGAGTCGCCTGGCCATGGACGTGGCGGGCGGGGTGGTCGTGCGGCGGCGGGAAAAGGTCTATGTACCGACCTTCTGGCCGCTGCAGAGCTTCTGGCACGGGCAGGACGACGAGAGCGGCCGGGGTGTTGCGCTCCTGCTCGGCCTGCCCGGGGCGATCGCCTGTCGCTCCGACGGCCTTGTGGAGGCGGTTGCCCTGCGGAACGCCACTCGCGAGCGGGCGTGGGGTCTGCTGCCGATCCCGGCGACGCCAGCTACCGGCCACGAGCGTCACACGGTGGCCTTTGACTATGGGCTGCTCTTCACCTCAGCAGGGGACTGGCGTGCCAATCGCCTCTGGGCCTTGGCAGGGGAACTGCGCGCCGATGGGTGGCAGGAAGGTGAACAGGCAGTCCAGTGGGGGGTGCCTCCCAGCCCGGTGACCGTTGACCGGGAGGAGGTCTGGATCACCGCCGTCAAGCCGGCGTCCCGTGGCGGGGGGATCATCGTACGGCTGTACACCCTCGAGCCGGCGGGGCTGGTCGTCCGCCTTGGCCTGCCTGGCAAGCGGCTTCGGGCAGCCTTTCTCTGCGACGCCCGCGAGCGGGACCTCGAGCCTCTCGAGGTGCGTGAGGACACCGTGCAGGTGACCCTGGCCGGTGCGCTGGTGAGCGTGCGCCTGTTGCCAGAGGCCTGAGGGGATGAGTCCTCCTGCGGCGGGGTGTGCGGCGGCGTTGGAGGAAAGACATGAGCGACGACGCGCGGAGACGCCATCAGATCGCTCTCGTGGTCATCCTCGCGGTGATTACGGTGCTCTCCTTTCTGCTCGCAGAATCCCTCGAGCCGCCCCGGGAGAGCCTGTCGGTGACGGGCGACGAGGTCCGCCGGCCGGCCGAGTCGATGGTGAGCGGGGTGGCCTGCGTTCCTTCGCCCGGCGGGGCTCTGGTTGGGGACGCACCGGGCGGCTCCGCCCGAGCGGTCCGGCGCCCGACATAGGTTCTTCTTGTTGCCGCGCGGCAGCGGCAGCGATCGACGGAGGTATGTGATACTGGCCGTTGGGCCCTAGAAGGTAGACCCTCGTGCTCCGGAAGATGGCCGCGCTCCTGCTACTGCTGGGCATCCCCTCCCTCGCAGCAGCCGGGCTGGCAGGTGCCCTACACTCTCATGCAGACCGCCCCCCGAAAGCGCTGATCCTCCTTGACACATCGGACGTGCCCGAGATGCGCCGGACCCTTGAGGTCGTCAGGGCGCATGGAGGCAGGGTTGTACACCTGTACCCCCCGCATATAGCAATCGCCTACCTGTCGACAGAGGCCGAGGCTGCGCTGGCCAACGCCCCCGGCATCGTGGGCGTGCGGCGCGGGCGGGTCTCGATGGACGAAGTGGCGCGCTACGGCTTCTCTGCCCGCGCCGCAGCCGAAGCCTGGAATGCTGGCCTCGAGCCGCAGGGGACGGCCGCGCCGCGGCCGGGTGAGCGCCCGGCACAGGCTCCGCCCAATGATGTGCGCGTGGCACCGAGGGAGAGTGCGCCTCCGGGTGCTGCTCCCGCTGCTGCAGCTCCCGGATACTATGACACGAGCGAGTACATGATCGGCGATGTGGCGGTAGGCATCATCCTGCCCGAGAGCAGCGGCCCGGCGGAGGACTGGGACTATGGCCCGGCTGGGCGCCGGCAGCTTGTGGTGAGCGAGATCCAGGCGGGCCTCGACTGGTGGGCGGCAAACGAGCCCCGCGCAGAGCTTACCTTTGTCTACGATGTGCACTATGATGTGCCGACCGCCCACGAGCCGATTGCTCTCTCTTCGCGAGACGAGGGCGTATGGATCGGCGAGGCGATGTCTAGCCTGGGCTACGGTGGGACGGCGAGCTACTTCACAAAGGTCTACAGCTATCTCAACGACCTCCGGGCCCGCTACCGCACGGACTGGGCGTTTGCCATCTTTGTTGTCGACAGCTACCAGGATGATGGCTACTTTGCTGACGGGGCCTTTGCCTACGCCTATCTCGGCGGCCCTTTTCTGGTCATGACCTACGACAACGACAACTGGGGCATCGCCAATATGGACATGATCACCGCCCACGAGACGGGGCACATCTTCCTGGCGCTGGATGAGTACGCCGGGGCAGGGGCTGCCTGTACGGACAGCTCCGGCTACCTCTGGGTGCAGAACCGAAACAGCCTGTACCCTGCACCCGGCTCCTGCGGGCTCAACCAGGACTGCATCATGCGGAGCGCGCATGCCCTGCCTGTTCCGGCGTGTCAGTATACGCGGGGGCAGGTTGGGTGGCGGGATAGCGACGGGGATGGGCTTCTGGATCCGGTCGATACCATCGTGCTCACCCTGCAGTCATGGCCGCCGGAGATCAACACGGGAGCGGGGAGCTACTCCGGCACGGTCAGAGACGTCCCATGGGACTCGCCCGCTCGCGCCGACGTCAGCATCAACCGGATCACGGCCGTTGAGTACCAGGTCGACGGTGGGGCGTGGCAGCGCGTGCCGGCGGCAGACGGCGCGTATGACGAGGCGCTGGAGGAGTTCCACTTCACGGTGCCGCTGGTGGGGCAGGGCTCGCACACCATCAACATCCGCGCCCTCGATCGCTGGGGGCGGGCCTCGGTGGTGACGACCGACACCTTTACCGTCGCGTCGGAGGTGTATCGCACCTTCCTGCCCTTCGTCGCGCGAGGGTGAGGGCGTTGCCGAGGGCGCGGACCAGCGCTACTTCTGTGCTGCCGCCAGGACCCCCGCCCCCGCCCCCTCCCCCCGGGGGCGGCCCCGGCGGCGCCCGGGGGGGGGGGCCCCCGGGGGGGGCCCCCCCCCCCCCCCCCCCCCC
>JAIMBM010000300.1 GCA_023511475.1 Anaerolineae bacterium | reverse complement strand
CTCCGCGGCCGAGCTGAATGGCGAGCAGGACGGCCAGGTTGGCCGCCAGCCCGAGGGCCGGCACAAGGAGCGCCGCGCCGAGGCCCGCTGCCAGAAAAGGAACGGCCAGGCCGAGCCGATCCGACTGCCATCCCCAGAAGGGCTCGCCAAACACGGTGGCCAGGGCGAACATCCCCGCCGCCAACCCCCACTCTCCCGGTGACCTGCCCACGGCAGAAAAGTACAGCGGGAGGGCGAGTCCAAGGATTCCCGTGCTCATCGAGCGGAGCAGAAGGATGGTGACGATGGCAGCGGTTCTGCGTCTGGCGATTCGTTCAGTTGACATGATGCGAGGGATGATGCCTTCCTGTTAGGGCGCGGGGACGAGCACCCGACAACCGGCCCGCGGACAGAACCGGCAGGCGACAGAGAGTACCTGCCGCCTGCCGCGTCCGCCCGAAAGATGCCACAGATACCAGCGAGGTCCTAGCGCTCAAAGGAGGCGTCGAAGGCCCGCGCCGAGGATGGGAAATCGACCTTCCTGACGAACTCGCAGGCCTCCCTGGCGCCGTACTCGCGGTCCATCCCCGAGTCCTCCCACTCCACCGAGAGGGGACCAGTGTAGCCGATCCGGTTGAGGGCCCGGATGATGGCATCAAAGTCCACCTGTCCGTGGCCGAGGGACCGAAAGTCCCAGCCTCGCCGATGATCCCCGAACTGCAGGTGCGAGGAGAGGATGCTCCTCGAGCCGTCGAGATAGACGCCAGCATCCTTCATGTGCACGTGGAAGATGCGATCGGGGAACTCGTCGATAAAGCGCACCGGGTTCACCCCCTGCCACAGCAGGTGGCTGGGATCAAAGTTGAAGCCAAAGGCCGGGTGATGGTTGACCGCCTCGAGCGCCCGCTTCGCAGTGACGATATCGTAGGCGATCTCAGTCGGGTGCACCTCGAGGGCGAACCGTACGCCGCATCTCTGGAACTCGTCCAGGATCGGGAGCCACTTCTCGGCAAAGAACCCGAACCCCTCGTCGATGACCGATTCGGGATAGTTCGGGAATCGGTAGAGGAGTGGCCAGATTGACGAACCGGTGAAGCCGTTGACGACCCTGACCCCCAGCTTTTGCGCGGCCTGTGCAGTCCGCTTCATTTCCTCGATGGCCCAGGCGCGTTTGGCCTCCGGCTGCCCACGAAGCTCCGCGGGCGCCCAGTCGTCGGTGCGGGAATCGTTGGGGTCGCAGACCATCTGGCCGACGAGGTGGGAGCTGATGGCCCAGACCTTCTGGCCATACCGCGCCAGGAGGTCATGCCGTCCCTGGCAGTAGTCGGGATCAGAGAGGGCCTTGCTCACCTCAAAGTGGTCGCCCCAGCAGGCAAGCTCCAGACCGTCATAGCCCCAGGCCTGGGTCTTGGCGGCCAACGTCTCGAGCGACAGATCTGCCCACTGGCCAGTAAAGAGGGTGACGGGACGTGCCATGGGAAACCTCCTTGTATACGGGTGCGAGCGCGCTGCCAGATTCCCGGCGCGCCGCGGTCGGGCTGCGACGGCAGCAGAGCCCTGACGGGCCTCGCCCGCGATCGCCGCGTGCGCCCGCCCGTCAGGACCCCTTGCTGACATCAGGATTGCACGGCTATCTGGCCCAGCGCGCCGGTATCCACTTCTGCCGAGAGGACCCGCTCTCGACGACCTTCTCGATGAAGTAGACGCCCCTGGCGCCGTCGTACACAGTGGGGAAGTCCAGCTCCAGCTCGGACGGCTCCTGGCCGAGAATCCTCGCCCGCATCGTGTCGGTGGCGTTCAGGTAGATGTTGGCAAACGCCTCGATAAAGGCCTCGGGGTGCCCGGTCGGCAGGCGGGTGGCCCGCTTGGCCGCATCGCAGAGGTACCCGCTGCCCCGGGTGAGGACCTGCCTGGGTCCCTCCTTGGGATGGAAGTGCAGATGGTTCGGCTCCTCCTGCCACCACTCGAGGGCCCCCTCGGTGCCGTACACCCGGATGCGCAGGTTGTTCTCCTCGCCGGTGGAGATCTGCGAGGCGTAGAGGATGCCCCGGGCGCCGCCGACATAGTGGATGAGGACGTTCCCGTCATCCTCCAGCAGGCGCCCCGGCACGAAGGTGGTCAGGTCGGCGCAGAGCTCTTCGATCTCCAGGCCGGTGATGTAGGCGGCCAGGTTCTCGGCGTGGGTGCCGATGTCGCCGATGCAGCTCGAGATGCCGGCCTGCTTGGGGTCAGTGCGCCAGGCGGCCTGCTTCTGGCCCGCATCCTCTATCTTGGTCAGCAGCCAGCTCTGGGGATACTCCACGACCACCTTCTGGATTCTGCCCAGCATGCCCTGCTGAACCATATAGCGGGCCTGCTTGACGAGGGGATAGCCGGTATAGTTGTGCGTCAGGGCAAAGACGCGGCCCGACTTTTCGACAGCATCGATGAGTGCCCGGGCCTCTTCCGACGAGGTGGTCATCGGCTTGTCGCAGACGACATCGAATCCGGCCTCGAGGAAGGCCTTGGCGATGGGAAAGTGCGTATTGTTTGGCGTAACGATGGACACAAAGTCGATGCGCGCATCGGCCGGGAGCTTGGCCTCGGCCTCGACCATCTCCTGCCAGGTCCCGTAAATGCGGTGGTCCGGCAGGTAGAGGTCCCGGCCCGACAGCTTGCTCTTTTCGGGCGTGGACGAGAAACATCCCGCCACCAGCTCCACGCCGCCGTCGAGCATGGCGGCCCGGCGATGGACGGCACCGATGAAGGCATCGCGTCCCCCGCCTACCATGCCCATACGGAGCTTCCGGTCCAGCTTGACCTCTTCCTTCTTGCCACTGACCATGCCAGTCCTCCTCCTCGTTGGCTAGGGCCAGGACCGCCCGACGTGCCCCAGCTCGATCGCTGGCGGCAACACGTATACATATACCGCCTTGGGGCAGGGTGTCAAGTTTGTGGTTTTCGTGGGGTGCAGTTCAGGTGCAGCCACGCTATGTCCGGGCCCCTCCCCCGAGCGGACACGACGTGCCCGCTCGGGGGAGAGTGCGGTGGAAGTCAAATTGGTCTGAGGGAGTGTTTGTGGGGCATAGTGGCCGGAACGGAGGCGCACTGAAACAGACCTGGGCGCACTGTCCTTTTTGACAGGGCTCAAGCCTGAAGAGGACGTATGGCGGCCGGTCCTGCTCCACTTGCCACTTTGTCTGCGTTGTGTTACCTTGGAGGCAGGGGCCGACAGATGGCGGTTGTGCGGCTAGCCCTCCTCTGAGCGCCAAGGCTCATTGCGGTGTAGCAGACCGACGATGAGCCCGACGCTCTGGCGGGCGGTGAGAACCAGCGCCCGCCAATGCTTGTGGCGGTTCGCTTCCCGGTGCTTACGGGCGTAGAACTCCTGGTACTTTGGCACGTACCGCCGCAGCGCGTCGGCCCCCAGGATCAGGTGATACCGCAGGTAGCGGTTGCCTCTCTTGGAGAGCCGCCGCTCTTCGGCGACAAAGTCACCAGAAGAAGACTCGGGCCACCACAACCCGGCGAACTTGGCTACGGCATCCTCGACATCGCGGAGGTTCCGCGGACGGTACCCACCCCGGCGATCAGGCTTGAGAGGCGTGCGGAACCGCTGGAGGTTGCCGATCTCGGCAGCGATCCCGCTGGCCAGCACCAGCCCGAACCCTGGGATCGTGGCCAGGCAGCGGGCTCCCGGATAGGCCTGGGCCTCGCGGGCGATATCCTTGTCCAGCCGGTCGATGAGCGCTTCCAGGCAGGAGAGGTGGTCGATGCCGAGGTCCCAGATCTCCTGGAGGGGCTCCTCCAACTCGATAGGTGGGCGGAAGCTGTTCCGATGGGCCTGTCGCAACTTTGCGGCGGTGGCCCTGGGATCGCGCAGCCGGTGACGGCTGAGTTGGTCCAGGGATGCAGCCACTTCGTCATCGGACAGGGTGTCCAGCTGGCTCCAGAGCCCGGAACGGGCCAGAATGGCGCGGCTGGTGTGACCGAAGATGTCCGACAGGGGTGGCTCCTGGACGTATCCGCTCGCCCGGAGGAAGAGATGGGTGCGGAGGAACCCTTTCTCGTGGATGAGGGCTTGGGTGAGGTGGAAGCGCAGGCGGGTGAAGGTCCGCAGCCGCCATCCATGGAGATCGGCGTGCCAGGGGATGCAGTTGCCGAGGGCGCGGGTACGGTCGGCGATGTAGAACGGGTCGGTGCGATCCCTCTTGTGGTCCTCGGAATGGCAGTGCTTGTACCAGCGGACCCAGCGCGGTTCGAGGACGAAGAGGTGGCAGTCATAGCCTGCCAGGTCGGCATCGAACTGCCAGTAGTAGGGCATCCAGTAGTTGGCTGTCGCTTCGGCCGAGATGTCGAGCGCCTGGTAGCCGTGGGTTTCGAGGGTCTGCGTGATGAGCTCTCGAACCATGGCGTAGCCCGAGGGGGAGTTGCGGAAGGTGCGGTGCCGCACGATCGTCTCGCCCTCGGGTGACAGCAGGCACACGTCGGCGCGATCGCGACTGAAGTCGATGCCTACATGCAGGCGATTTTCCATAGGCTCCTCCTTCCTCCTGCGGTAGGCAAGGACGGGGCGGTCCAGGCGGGTGACCTGGCGCTCGTTGGGGCGGCATCCTTGTGGCAATAAGCCCTCACCCTCGGCCGATAAGCACGTGCCGGGCTGCTACCCCAGCATCGACCGAGTTAGGGGCATCGTGCGAGGTCAGACGTTAGCCCCCAACGAGGCCGGGAGACACTCTCCCCCGAGACGTGGCCCCTGGCGATAGCGGCAGGGGTCCGGCATGGGCGCAGCAGTCTTACCGGATGGACCGCCGCCCGGAGCGACCGGGCGGCTACCATTGTCGCCAGGTCACCCGATCCTGGCAACTGGACCGCAGGGGACATTCTATACAAGGGGCGCGGGGT
>JAIMBM010000030.1 GCA_023511475.1 Anaerolineae bacterium | reverse complement strand
CCCTCCCCCCCGCCTGGGGGGGGGCGCGGGCCGGGGGGAGGGGTAGGGGTGGAGGCAGTCTGGAGTTGCACCGCATCGCGGCTCCCGCTTGGCGTGCTCCGACAACAGTGTGGGCGGCGGGTGGTCCCCTCCGAGAAGACTCGCAGGGCTGTCTCATGCATCGGGTCGCTTTGGAGCCCGACTTGTGGGTAATGCATAGCGCCGCGGCGAGGGCGGGGAAGCCAAACAAAGGGGGTGTCCACGGGCGGCTTCGCCGCCCGCGGACACCCCCTGTTCAGAAACTTCAGGGGGCCATGGGCTCCTCCTGAGGCACGAGCCGGTAACTGAGGGCGGAGGCTCTCTTGCTCAGTCTGGCGATGACGTGCTGGCGGTATCGACGTTCGTATTCGTCTGCGCCCATCTCCCGGAAGGGTGTTCGGTTCTTGAGCATCGCGTAGACGGTGCGCGCGATCTTGTGTGCTGTGGCCACAATCGCCTGCTGTACGCCGATGTGCGCTGCGAGCCGACGGTAGAACGCGCCGAAGGCGGTATCGCTGCGCATGACGGATTGGGCAGCCATGCGGAAAGCCTGCCCGGCCCGGTTGCGCTGTCTCGAGTCTTGCTGCGCAATACTTTGCCAGCAGAGATGTCATTGTGCGGCGCAAGCCCCAGCCAGGAGCAGAAATGCTTCGCGGTACGCCAGCGGGTCATGTCCGTGCCAATCTCGGTGACGATAGAGAGAACCGTGCTCTCTTCGAGACCCGTCACGGCCACGAGATCGACGCCGGTGAGGCGGTAGAGATGGCTACGCACATCGAAGGCAGGAGCGTTCTTAGAGAGAGATCCCTTGCTCGGGCGCGGCCCAAGTGGGGGGAGTTCGTCTCCATGCGGGCCCGCCACGTCCTGCATCTTGTCGTACTGCCGCTGCATCTCGGCATCACATTCGGCGATCTGTGTCGTGTAAAAGTCGTACAAGGCAAGCGCTTGCTTCAGGGCAAAGAGATGTTCGTCACGGTAGTTGCCAGTGAGGGCTTTGGCGATGTTCTCCGTGCTCTGCGCACAGCGGCGATCCCGGAACTGAGCCAGCACGGCGGGATCGCGCTCCCCGGCCACGATGGCGCGGATGATCTGCATGCCGGTCACCCCCGTGATGTCGGTCAGCACCTGGCTCAGTTGGAGGTTCATCTGTTGCAGCGCCTTCTGCATATGCTGAATGTGAGGCGCGCGGTGCTCGACGAGACTGGTACGATGGCGCCAGTAGGCCCGCAACGGGCGCCAGGTGGCGTCGGGCAGGAACGAACTCGCCAGCAGGCCATAGCTGTGCAGCGTCTGGATCCACTGGGCATCGCACACATCAGTCTTGCGCCCCGGCACGTTCTTGATGTGACGCGCGTTCACTACGTCCAGCTCAAAGCCGCGCTCCTCGAGCAGTTCGTATACGGGGATCCAGTAGACGCCTGTGGCTTCCATCGCCACCGTCTTGATGCCACAGGCCTGCAGCCAATCGGCCAGAGCACACAGGTCAGGGGTGAACGTGCCAAAGACCTGGATTGGCGCTTCCGTGCGATCACAGGGCACGCAGGCCGTGATCTCAGCCTCATGGACGTCGAGGCCTGCTGCATCCGGGTTGATGCGCGGCAGTTCCGCCCACTTGGGCTCCGCTACGGTCCGCTTCTTGTTCGCTCTGCGCTTAGCCATCAATGCTCCCTCCTTGTTCACGACCAGACCCGGTCAGCCTGCCTCTCGTATCCTGTTCATCGGGGTCCCGGCTTGCGCCGTGCCACCAATTGCCACATCACCACTGACCGGAACCATACTTACAAACGGGCTCCAAACGCACCACTGAGGCATCCGGTCTTAGCTGTCTGGTCGCTTCACAGGAGATTAGGCGCTCCGCACTGTTCTGACAAGTTTCTCTCCTTCGCACAGGGTTCCCGGAACCCTGGGGGGCTTACAAGAAAAAACGCCCCCTTCCCCGCCGCTTGTGCGGTGGGGAAGGGGGTAGGGGGCTTAACCCTGCCTTGCCCTCCGGGCAAAGCGGCAAGGGGCCACCCCGGGCGAGATCGCCCGGATGCCAGCCCAAACATAAAACGCGCCAGAGATTGCTCTCTGGCGCGTGTCCACAGATGATCTTCGGGACGGCCCGTTAGGGCCGCCGTGCCGCCCGGCCCAGATGCCCTACGGCCTCGTCGACGGCTGCTGCATAGCGCTCTCTGGCATATAGCCGGTCTGCTGCATCCGCTCTACCTGCTCTACCGCACGGCGCTCCATAGGTCCGAGAGGTGGCTGCTGCTGCCCCATGATGTAGCGGGCGGTGAACCAGGCAAGGTTGAGGCCCGCAAGCCCGACCACAATGTAAACGACGCGTTCCAGGAGCGACCCGCGGCCAAAGAGCCGGCGCACAAAGTTAAAGTTGGCAGCCCCGCTCAGTCCCCAGTTGATGGCGCCGATCGCCGCAAGGGTCAGGGCCAGCACATCCCAGACTCGGAGCACCCTCCTGGGCGAGATCTGTTGCATCTCCCATCCTCCTATCGGATCTCCTACCCGGCCGCTCAAAGTACTCGTCTTCCGGGTCGCCAGGCGCGGCCACTGCCCGCAAGCAAGAACCGTGCCGTTCGTCCCACCTGCGGCATGACAATTGCTGTCTGGCGGCAGGAGGTCGCACACACCAGTTGGCCACGATAGTGACGGAGGCGCCCGAGCAGGTAGCCATCTCCCGGCCCACAGTCCAGCCAAGGGGCTGCTGGGACCGTGCGGTCAGGGCCCTGCACGCCTTTCTCGCCCAGGTACCCGCAAGAAAGCGACAGGTCGTGCTGTGTCACAGCGATGCGGACGGCCTATCCGCAGGCGTCATCCTCGCCCGGGGCCTCGAGCGCTCCGGGCACAGCGACGTCAGGCCTCTCGCTACCGGCAAGGGACAGAGCGCCTGGAGCCTGGACATCCTGGAGCAGATCGCCACGATGCGCCCGGCGGCGCTCTATGTGGTGGACCTCGGCAGCCGGCCGCGGCCGATCTTCCCCGCCGTGCCGACGCTCCTCCTCGATCACCACCGCTCGCAGGGCGTGCCCCCTTCCGCCACGCTGATCAGCAGCTACCGATGGCGACCGAACCCGTGCACTGCCGCCCTGACGTGGTGGCTGATGGCTACACTGGCAGACGTCTCAGACCTCGACTGGATCGCTGCCCTCGGCATCATCGGCGACATGGGCGAGCACGCCGAGATCGAGCCGCTTCCAACAGCGAGGCGCCGCTACGGTGCCAGGATGCTGCGCAGCGCCGCTTCCCTCGTTAACGCCGCCCGTCGCAGTGCCCCCGGAGACCCCGGGCCGGCGCTCGAAGCGCTCCTCCAGGCTCGCGAGCCCGCCGAGATTGTCCATGGCCACCTCCCGGCTGCCCGCGAGCTCGCCGAGCTGCGCCGGGCCTTCAACGCCGCGCTGGCGGCGACGCAGCGGGCGGCGCCCATCTTCCGGGACCGCGTGGCCCTCATCCGGGTGAGGAGCCCCTATCAGGTCCACCCCTGCCTCGCTCAGGCGTGGCGCGGAAGGCTGCCCAACCACGTGGTCATCGTGGCTAATGATGGCTATGTGCCGGACGCGGTCGCCTTCAGCATCACCACGGACCTGGATATCAGCCTGCTCGAGTTCATGGCCGCCTTTCGCAGCAGCCTCGATCCGACCGAGTTCGGCTACGGCCACGACAAGGCGACCGGCGGCAGCCTCTCGCCCGACGAGTGGAAGCGCTTTATGGCAACGCTAGGCTTCCGCTGAGGCGGGCGCCGCCTCCGCCCGCCGCGCGACACCTCATTCCCAGGCGGGTTTCAGGGGCAACCAGCTCCGATCAGCTTCTGCGGCTGCAAGGATCGTCGCTCGTTGCACCCCCACCCCTCTGCGGCAGGCGACCTCCAAACGGCATGTCGTGCCGGTTCTGCCTTCCGACCGTAAGTGGTCATGCCCACCCTACATCTGGCCTTGCATCGGTGTGTATACTCTACCATGGCGCAGGCGTCACCGCCACTACGAACCGCGACTGCCGACCTGGGGGTGCAGTTCAACTTGGCGGCAGCTTGCGCCCGGTCACGTCGTTCCCGGCCCCTCCTCAGCCAGACGCTGCGGCGTCAGCCTGGGGAGGGGAGGTACCTGAAGTGGGCTCGGGGGAGGGGGTTCTCGCACGCGGGCCCGTTGAGGGCCATCCCAACGGCCACTGCGCGACATCGAGGCGTACGCCCCCAAAAGGCCAAAGTCGAGCCGACAGAGAAAGGGACGAAAGGGGTGGAGGATGCCGAGACGCTTCTGCTCGCACCGCTCGGTCGTCATGGCCAACGAGGGCATGGTCGCGACCAGTCAGCCGCTGGCCGTCCAGGCCGGGCTGCGCGTGCTTCAGGATGGGGGCAACGCCATCGATGCGGCCATAGCTGCCGCGGCGGTGCTGAACGTCGTCGAGCCGATGTCGACCGGCATCGGAGGCGATGCCTTCGCCCTGGTGTACCTGGCGCGGGAGCGCCGCATTGTCGCCCTCAACGCCAGTGGCCGCGCCCCCGCTGCGGCTACGCGGGAGCGCATGGTCGAGCTGGCCGGCCAGCGTATGCCCGAGATCGGCCCCCTCACGGTCACCGTCCCCGGCACGGTGGACGGCTGGGAGAAGCTGCTCAGCGCCTTTGGAACCCTCTCGTTATCCGAGGCCCTCGCCCCAGCCATCCGCTACGCCGACGAGGGCTTCCCGGTCACCGAGATCATCGGCCAGAGCTGGGCGCAGGCGTCGGACAAGCTGCGGCGCGACCCCGGCGCGGCTGCGGCCTGGCTGGTCGACGGCAAGGCACCGCGCATCGGGCAGCTCTTCCGGCAGCCCGACCTCGCCCGCACGTTGCGCGAGATCGGGGAAGGCGGCGCTGTCGCCTTCTACCGGGGTCCGCTCGCCCAACGCATCGCCGGCTATGTCCAGGCGAGGGGCGGGCTGCTCACCGCTGAGGACCTTGGCGCCCACACCAGCACCTGGGAGGTCCCTATCGAGGTGACCTATCGCGGCCATCGCGTGGTCGAGTGCCCCCCCAACGGCCAGGGGCTGGTGGTGCTTCAGGCCCTGGGCATCCTCGAGGGCTTTGATATGCCCTCCATGCGCTTTGGCTTCGACTCGACCCTTCACCTGCAGATCGAGGCCATCAAGCTGGCGTTCGCCGACGGGCTGCGGTACGTCGCCGATCCGGCCCACTCTGCCGTGCCCGTCGAGAAGCTGCTCTCGCCTGGCTATCTCGACGGCAGGCGGGCGCTGATCGACCCGGAGCACGCCAGCGAGGGCTTTGCACCCGGTCGGCCGGGTCAGCGCGGGGATACCGCCTACCTCACGGTAGTAGACCGGCACCGAAACGCCGTCTCCTTCATCACCAGCCTGTTCCACGGCTTTGGCTCCGGGCTTGCTGTGCCAGGAACCGGCATCGTCCTGCAGAACCGGGGAGCACTCTTCAGCCTGGACCCGGCTCACCCCAACTGTATCGCTCCCGGCAAGCGCCCCTACCACACCATCATCCCGGCCATGGTGCTCGAGGGAGACCAGCTGCGCCTGTCCTTTGGAGTCATGGGCGGCTTTATGCAGCCACAGGGGCAGGTACAGGTCCTCTGCAACTTGTTGGACTTTGGCATGGACGTGCAGGAGGCCCTCGACGCGCCCCGCTTCAACTGGCAGCAGGGAGCGACGGTCGCTTTCGAGACCGGCCTCAGCCACATGGCGCGTCTGCGCCTTGAGAAACGCGGGCACGTCATCAAGACCAATGCCGCCCCTCAGACGATGGGCGGCGGCCAGATCATCCGTGTCGACCCGGAGACGGGTGTCCTGCAGGGCGGGTCGGACCCGCGCAAGGATGGTTGCGCGGCCGGCTACTAGCGAGGTGTCGGCACCGGCGCCTCGATGAACAGCTCGTCGGTCGCGTCATCGAAGGAGAAGAGCTCTGCGTACCGCCCCCAGCCGATGGCGATGGAGAGCTGCTCCTCGGCATACTCGCCAAAGTCGGCGCGCAGCCGATCCAGAAAGTGGTCGCTGGGCAGGCGCCCGTCCGGATCCGCCTGCAGCTCCTCGTAGATCCAGCGAATGGTGGGGAGGCGCAGGATGCGCCCGGCCGCGATCTCTTTGCGGGCCAGGATGCTGGCCTCGGCAAAGGTCTCTCCCAGCGGAGTGAGGGTGATGTCGCCGCGGCGGACCCGGGCAAAGCCCAGAATCTCGGCGGCATCGACCACGGGGAGGAGGTCGTCCAGCTCGAGATTCAGCCGCTCGGCCAGCCGGGGCAGGTCCTCGCGGTTCCCGGCCTCGAGCAGCTCTTCGGTGAGCCCGGCCACGGCGTTCATATTGGCCTCGGGCAGCGCCACCGTAGGCCCGGGGACGCCCGGCGCGGTTCCGAGGGCTTCGGGCGGCGCCTCGGTCTCCCCGGCGACCACCGCATAGATGCGGTCGACCATGGTCTGGAAGGCGCGGTCCTTGCGGTGGCGGGGATAGGGCAGGTCCACATAGACCTCGTCGACGACCCGACCCGGATCCTTGTCCATCACCACGATGCGGTCGGCCATGAGCACCGCTTCCTCGATACTGTGGGTGACCATGAGGATGGCGCGGATGGGGACGCGGTGCCCCAGCCACAGCTCCACCAGCTCGCCGCGCAGCGCTTCGGCCGAGAGCACATCGAGGGCGCTGAAGGGCTCGTCGAGCAGCAGGAGCTCTGGCTCCACGGCCATAGCGCGGGCAAACCCGACCTTTTGGCGCATCCCGCCCGAGAGCTCCCGGGGATAGGCGCTCTCGAAACCATCGAGCCCCACGATGTCGATCAGCTCCAGCGCGCGGCGCTCCCGCTCCTCCGGCGGCACGCCCCGCGCCTGCAGGCCCACCTCCACGTTCTGCTGCACCGTCAGCCAGGGGAAGAGGGCAAAGCTCTGAAAGACAATCGCCACGTGAGGGTTCACGCCAACGAGGCGCTGCCCACGATAGAGTACCACGCCGGCGCTGGGAGGGGTGAGGCCGGCGATCATACGCAGCAGCGTCGACTTGCCCGACCCCGAAGGCCCCAGCATCCCCACGAACTCGCCGGCCTGTATGCGCAGATTGACCCGCTCGATGGCCACGAACACATTGGGCTCCCGCCCGTAAGTCTTGGTCACGTCGCGAAGCTCAACCAGCACCTCCTGCCCTTCCAAGGGAACCATCCCCCTCATCGGCGCTCCGGCTGTTGCGCGGGAGCGCCTGCGTGTGTCACTCGAACCGGAACCGCTCCGTCGCCCGCGCGTACAGTCGCCGCCACACGAGCTGGTTGATGGCGGCAACCAACACGCTCAGGGTCAGAGTTGCAGCCAGCAGCAGCGTATAGTCTCCGTTGGCCGTCGCCAGAGAGATGAGGGCACCTATTCCCGGCACCTGCCGCGTCTCTCCTGCCACGACGACATACTCGGCCACGATGCTCGCATTCCAGGCCCCGCCGCTCGCCGTGATGAGGCCGGTGATCAGGTAGGGGAAGAGAGCAGGAAGCAGAAGCGTCGTCCAGCGCAGCCGCGGACCCAACCTGAGCACGTCGGCGGTGTACTCGAGCTCGCGCGGGATGGCCGCCGTGCCCGCGATGACGTTGAAGAGGATATACCACTGGGTGCCCAGCAGCATGAGGATGATGGCGGCCACGTTGAGCCCTCCGGGCAGGCCCAGGAGCGCCACAACGATGATCGGGAACAGCGCGGTCGCCGGAATCGAGGCGACCACCTGGACTATCGGCTGCGCTGCCGCGGCGACGCGCCGATTGGTACCGATGAGGACGCCAGCCGGTACCGCCCAGAGGGCACCGATGGCCAGGGCTGCGATCACCCGGAGCAACGTCACCCCAGCCGCGGAAAGGATGGCCAGCCACGTCGCAAGCGGCAGCGCTCCGAGGAGGATCAGCGCCCGCAGGCTGGCGTATCCCAGGACCAGCGCCAGCAGGACCCCGATCACCACTGCCGGCCAGCGCCGGCGCTCCCGCCCCCTCGCACCCCGTGGTGCCACCGGCTCACGTCCAAACGCCATATCCAGCCGCTGCAGGAAGGGGCGCCACACCCGCACCACCAGCTGCTCCACCAGCCACGATCGACTCAGGACATCGTATAGCCACGAGTGTGCGACCTCCTCCGGCTCTGCTGCTCCGATTCGGAACCGTTCCGACCAGGCCAGCGCCGGCCGCCAGATGAGCTGGTCCAGAATGATAATGGTGAGTGCCAGGGCCACAATGCCGCGCGCGGCGGCCGCCGCATCGCCGGTCTCCGCAGCCTTTTGGAGGTAGGAGCCGAGGCCGGGCAGCCTGAAATCCCGCTCGCCCAGGGTAAAGCTCTCGGCCGCCATGAGAAAGAACCATCCCCCCGCCCAGCTCAGGATGCTGTTCCAGACCAGCGGCTGCGTGGCGAAAGGTAGCTCGATCAGGCGGAAGCGCAGCCAGGAGCTCAGGCGAAAGGCCGACGAGGCCTCCAGGATGTCCCTTGGCACCGTAGAGAACGACTGGTACACGCTGAAGGCCATGTTCCAGATCATGCTGGTGACGATCAGGATGACGGAGGCGAGCTCCACGGCCAGCGGGTCGGGCAGGAGGGCGCTCAGGCTCACGAGCGTGACGGGCAGGAAGGAGAGGATGGGGACGCTCTGCAGCACATCTAGGAGCGGCAGAAGGCCCCGTGCAGCGGTCGGACTGTGGGCCGCGACATAGCCATAGGCCAGGGAGAGGACCAGAGAGATCCCGTAGGCGGCGAGCATCCGACCGACGGAGAGCGCCGAGTAATACGGCAATACCCCGGGAGCCAGGCTGATCTCGGGGCCGACCACTGCCGCGGGGGCGCCCGACGCAATCTGTGCGGCAACGTAGACGATGGCCACCAGGCCGAGCAACACGACTATATCGGCGGGCCCTAACCCTGGCCTCGGGCGGGGGGGCCTCCCGAAGGTTCTCACCGTCAAGTGGATGCTCCCCAAAGGCGTTTTCGGGGCCGGGCACTGTCACTCCAGGCGCGCGCCGCGTTGCAGCTCGAGGCATGCAGGCCTTCCTCCCCATATCCCCCGCCCACACTCCCCCCGGCTCTGGCGCTGCACCTGGCGGCGCAGCAGGGCAGACGAACACCTGAGGCCTGCAAGCGTTGCAGTCAGCGCTCCAGCACGCGCACGGGGGTTGACTCCCGCCCGACCCGCGTGCTATAATGCGCCCGCTCCCTGGCCCCCGTTTCCGCTCAGCGACCATCCGTGCCCCGAATCCAGCTAGGAGATCAAGTAATGTGCAAGCCTCTGATCCTGATCGTCGAGGACGACGAGGCAACGGCTGAGTGCCTGACCGATCTCCTGCAATCCGAGGGATACGCCACGGAGACTCTGGCAGCTCCCGGCACACTGGAGACTTTGCGCTCCATTCGGCCTTCGCTGATCCTCCTGGACCTGGTATTCCCCGACAGCAAGGGGGAGGATCTGCTCCGTGCCCTGCGGCGCGATCGGGAGTTGGCGAGGGTACCGGTGGTGCTGCTCTCGGCGGTCCCGCGGCTGGCCGATCTGGCTGCCCGTCTACCGGTGCAGGCCCATGTCGGCAAGCCCTTCGATCTCGAGCATCTCCTGCAAACTGTCGGCAGCCTGCTTCGGCAGGTATCTCCTTCCGAGGCGTCGCCGGGCTTGCGGCTCCAACCCGGCCTGGCGCGCGAGCCGTAGAGTTCACTGCACCTCTGGCCCGGCAGCCTTCCAGTGGCAAGCACACAGCGGGGGAAGAGTATCGTCTCTTCCCCCGCCACATTAGCAGGGGTCACTCATGGGCCCAAGCGGCCCGACAGCCTCACTACACCTGCTCCCGCAGCTTCTCCTGCCCGCGCAGGTAGCGCAGCTCGGCCTCCTTCTGGAGGATCCTCGCCCGCAGCCTCGCGTCGCCGAGGCGAGCGATGGCCTGCGAGCGCAGCTCCTCCAGCTCCCGCTGTACTCGACTGGCCAGCTCGCTGGGGGTCGTGCGCCCCGAGCTCACCATCTCCTGCACCTTCTCCCGGAACTCGCTGGACACGCCCCGTCGTGGCATCGCCTCGCTCAGCGAGGCACGCAGCTCACTTCCCTTGCGGGGTGCAAAAAGCAGCCCCACCACACCGCCCACGGCGGCGCCAAGGACAAAGGCCGAGAACCACCGCATCTGTGGCATCCGGCGGTGATAGCGCGCGTGGTGCACAGCGTGCGGCTCCATACGCTCTTCGGGTCTTTCCACCTTTCCTCCTCACCAGCTTGGGCGGGGCTGGCCCACTAGCTTCGTCCTCGTATCAGCCCCAGGACCCAGATCAGGATGACGGCGCCAATGACCGCCACGAACAGACTCCACACACTGAAACCCGTGACGCCAACTCCCGTCACCACACTGAAGAGAAAACCCCCGAGCAGGGCGCCGACTATACCGACGACGATATCCATGAGACAGCCCTGCCGCCTCGACCTGCCGGTGATCAGGCTTGCCAGCCACCCGGCCAGCCCCCCGAGCACGATCCAACCGAGGATGCCCAGACCGCCTGGCATGGTGCGCCTCTCTTTCATCTGGTGTAGCGAGAGCGCGGCCCGGCTCAGACGAGCAACATTTGTGCCACTTGGGCCAGCCGGGCTGGCCAGCCGGCCCCTGGCCGCCCGCGGACACCCGCTCCTACCTGGATTCCCCGCCCCCGCGGCGCGGGGCGGAGATAGGGGGCTTAACCCCTTGCGTTTGGCCTCTCCAGGGAGCCTGCACCCCTCTTCGATCCTCCGCTGACTTGCGCCACGGGCGAGAGAAGCCTATACTCTGGCGGGGTATGTGCATTGTCCGTATGTCCGTCGGGGGCTTCCGCCCACAGGCGGCCGAGGCGTGTGGTCCATGGCAGGAGAAAGGGGAGGAACACCGTGATCTACCGCGAGCTTGGGCGCACCGGATATCGGGTCTCACAGCTTGGCTTTGGGGCGATGCGCCTGCCCATGGTAGGCGAGGGCGAGGCGGCCCGCGTGAACCGGGAGCTTGCCATCCCCATGTTGCACCGGGCCTTCGAGGCAGGGGTGAACTATGTCGACACCGCCGTAGGCTACTGCAATCAGGATAGCCAGCGAGTTGTCGGCGAGGCGCTGAAGGGCTGGCGGGACCGCATCATCGTCTCAACCAAGAACCCCGAGTATGACGACGAGAAGACCTGGTGGATGAACCTGGAGAACAGCCTCGAGCGCCTGCAGGTCGACTCGATCGATATCTACAACCACCATGGCATCAACTGGGAGCGCTACACGACGCGCGTCGAGCCTGAGGTCAGCCGCTGGATGCTCCGGGCCAAGGAGCAGGGGCTGATCAGGCACATCTGCGCCTCGTTCCACGACACGAACGAGAACCTGATCCGACTCATCGACACCGGCTATGTCGAGGTCATCACTCTTCAGTACAACATGCTCGACCGCCGCCTGGAGGAGGGGATCGCCTACGCCCATGAGAAAGGTATCGGCATCGTGGTGATGGGCCCCGTCGGCGGAGGGCGGCTCGGCAGCTCCAGCCCCGTCTTAGAGCAGCTTCTCCCTGAGGTCAGTCGGGTCCCCGAGCTGGCGCTGCGCTTTGTGCTCTCGAACCCGCATATCAGTGTGGCCCTTTCGGGGATGAGCACCATGCAGCAGGTGGAGGAGAACATTGCCATCGCCAGCTATGCCGTGAGCCTCCGCCCGGAGGATCGGGCCGCCATCGACGAGCACCTGAAGCGCCTCGCGGCCATGGCAGACCTCTACTGCACCGGCTGCGGCTACTGTCAGCCGTGCCCCAACGAGGTGAACATCCCCTTCATCTTCCAGAAGTACAACGAGGCCCGCGTCTACGGCCTCTGGGAGCCGGCGCGCCAGGCCTACAGGGAGTGGAGGTGGGTCTCAGGCAGGCCGGCAGACGCGTGCCTCGAGTGCGGCGAGTGCGAGGACAAGTGTCCGCAGCATATTGCCATCCGGGACCAGCTCAAAGAAGCGCATCAGGCGCTGAGCACGGATGGATGACGGGCCACCTTGCGGGCTCGCGCCGGTCGGGGGATTATGAGAACCTGTCTGGAGCAGCGCGAAGACGTGCGACCCGGGGAATCCATGCCTCAGCGCTCTCTGAGGGCAGCACCCGAGCCCCGAACGGCGGGCCTCACGCCGCGCTGCAGCACCGGCAGCCCCACGAGCACGAACAGGGCGCAGACCACGAGGGCGAGGCGGGGTCCGCTCGCATCCCAAAGCAGGCCGCAGAGGACCGGGCCTGCCGTGATCCCGAGGTTCTCGCACGCGCCGTAGAGGCCGATCATGCGCCCCTGCCGGGAGATCGGCGTGATATCCGAGATGAGGGCGACGCCGGCAGGGATGCCCGCCGCGGTGCCGACCGTGAGCAGAAAGGCGCTGCCGGTGAGGGCGACGAGGGTTGAGGCCATGGCGCAGCCAATGAGGCCGGCGGCGACGCAGAGCAGCCCCGCCGCGATGAGCGGCAGGCGCCCCCAGCGGTCCGCCAGAGAGCCGCAGAGGATGGTCAGCGGCCCCCCGAGTGCCCCTGTCAGCGCCAGCATCAGCGCTACCGGCGGCGCATGCAGGCCAAGCACCTCGGTGCCCAGCAGTGGCAAGAAAGAGCGCCCGACGGCCGTGCCCGCAAAGAGGCATACAGCAACCACAGCCAGAGTCGCAAATGCCCGCAGGTATGGGCCCGGAGGCCCTGCATCCGGTGCCCCGGCTGCCGGAGGCGTATCCCCCTCATGCGCCTGCAGGGGGCTGGAGAGCGCAGAACGACTCCAGACCGTCAGGGCCACCGCGGCAAGCGACAGCGCCCCACAGGCAGCAAAGGCCGCAGCGTAGCCCGAGCGCTCCAGCAGCCATCCGGCCACGAGCGGCCCTACGGCGATCCCGGCGCCGTTGCAGGCCTGGAAGAGGCCGATCCCCGCGGCGCTCTTTCCAGGGCCGAGGGAGTACGCCAGCGCCTTGCGGGCCGCCGGGGCTCCACCAGTCTCCACCGCTCCGCGGCCGAGCTGAATGG
>JAIMBM010000003.1 GCA_023511475.1 Anaerolineae bacterium | reverse complement strand
GGATATCCGGCTCATGTTCAGCCTGCGGGAGATCTACCGGCACCTCTCCAATGCGGCGGACCGGGGGGACGAAGCGGCCAACATCCTGAGCGACATTGTGGTCAAGACGTCGTGAGGGCGGGGATATAGCCGTCTCATCTGAGCAGCAAGCGGCTGAGCCCGAGTGCCCCCTATTCGACCTGCAGGGTATGGGGTGCGGTATCGGCGGAGGTGCTCAGGATACGGGTCCCCGCACGAGCGAGGGACTTGACGGGACATAGCCCATACGACGCGAGATGCTATCCGCAGCGGCTACGACTCTCACCGCCCAGCGCCCCAGCGTCTCCTCTTCATTATCGTGCCGCCGTCCGGCAACGCTACAGGCGGCGATCACGTGGCCTTGCGCGTTGAAGATCGGAGCCCCTACACAGCAGGCGCCGTGCTCGTGCTCGCCCCGGTCGACGGCGTAGCCACGCTCGCGGGTGCGCCTCAAATCGTCGAGCAGGGCGCCCATATCGGTGATCGATGCCTCGGTAGAGGGAGGCAGCCCCGTGCGCGCCAGGATGGCTGCGACTTCTTCGGGCGGCAGATACGCGAGGATGGCCTTGCCCAGAGACGTGGTGTGAAGGTGTGCGCGGTCGCCGACGGCCGTGCGGGCCAGCAGGCGAGAGGGCGACTCCACTGCGTAGACATACAGCAGGCGGTCATCCCGCAAGATGGCCAGATACACCGATTCCCTGCAGGCATCGGCGAGTTCACGGAGAACAGGTGCCGCACGGTCTCGCAGCTCCACGTTCACCTTGACGGAGCGGGTCAGCGCGATCAACTCTGGGCTAAGCGAGTACCTGCCGCTATCGGGGTCCTGCTCTACGAGGCCCCCCGCCACCAGTGACTTGACCAGCGCATGGACGGTGCTCTTGGGAATGCCAAGCCGCTGGCTCAAGTCCCCGATGCTGTACTCATAGTGCGACGGGTCAAAGCAGCGAAGGATGTCGATTGCCTTGAGAACGGATCCCACGAGGCCCGAGCCGCGTTCTCTCCACGGAGTGAAAGACTCCAGCGCAGACATGCCAAGCCCTCTCCGAAAAGGACGATCCCGAGTCCTGCGGCTCGGGCCACATCAAGCGGCGTTGTCGTTGGACATCACTGAACTGCGTTCTGTCATACCGATGGCACATTCTACTGATGGCTGAGAGGCATGTCAACTGTAACACCAGCCGAGGAATGTTCACTCAAGTGCAGAATGTTGACAAGGTGCGGGAATGCGGATATACTAGACGGTGGTCGTCATTACCGGCGACCGTTCCGCAATGCCGAATGCCTGGCGCCTGGGAGAGACCCAACCCACGCGAGGCCACTCGCAGAAACATGGAGGCTGACCTATGGAGAAGCTCGATCTGGTGCTCGGCAGGGTACTGATTCCCCTCGTCACCCCCTTCCGAGACGATGGTGCCGTCGACGTCGATACCCTGGCTGACCTGGCGCGGATGGTCATCGACCGCGGCTACTGCGACTCGATCATTGTTGGCGGCACGACCGGCGAGTTCGTTTCCTTGAGCTTCGAGGAACGCCTGACACTGTTCCGCACCGTTCGGGAGGCTGTGGGGGGCCGCGTGCCGCTCATCGCGGGCACGGGCGCGGCCAGTACGCGGGAGGCAATAGCCCTCACCCGCGCAGCGGAGGAACTCGGGTACACCGTAGCGATGGTCGTAGCCCCTTTCTACCAGAAGCCGACGCAGGAGGGTATCTACCAGCACTTCAGGGCCGTCGCCGAGGCCACGCGGTTGCCAATCATGCTGTACAACATCCCGCTCTTCACCGGCGTGAACATTGAGCCGAGTACTCTCGCCGCGCTGGTCCGGCTGCCCAACGTCCGTGCCATCAAGGAGGAGGCCGGGATCAATCCGACCCAGGCTTCAGAGTTTGCGCTGGTGGTGCCCCCAGACTTTGCCGTGTACTGTGGCGACGACACGATGGTGCTGCAGGTCCTGACTCAGGGTGGCGTGGGCGTGGTCAGCGGCGGCTCGGCCGTCATCGGTGACCGCATGAAGGCGATGATCGAGGCCTACCTGAGGGGCGACAATGCCACGGCCCAGGCGCTTCATCTGCAAATGTACAAGTTCTTCCGCGCCCTCAACCAGAGTGGCCGGGTAAACCCCATCCCGTTGCTCCGTGCGGCCATCGGCATGACATGGAGAGAAGTAGGACCACCGCGCCCGCCACTCACGCCTGCTACCGCCGAGGAAAAGTCCGAGTTGGCCAGGGTCCTAACTGAGATTGGCGTTGTGGACCAGGGCACCCGGGCGTGACCTGGGATCCACCGGCTCAAAGGCCCAGACCGGGGGTGGTGAGGGACCACCCCTCGGTTGGGCCCCAACAGATAGGTGCGTGGGAGTATGGTGAGCATGGAGGGCTCGTTTGCGGTATGCGTGCAAGTCGGATAGTGGCGCAAGGCTGTGTCGAGTTTGTCGAGGCGCCAGACCCCGTTCTCGGGCCCGGCCAGGCAATCGTCCGCCCGGTGCTCCTCGCGATCTGCGGAAGCGACGTGCGTACGGTCTATCACCGCCCGGAGGCGGAGTATCCGCTACGTCCGGGGACCTCAGGCCATGAGATGATCGGCGTGATCGAGGCGGTGGACGCGCCCGGCAAGGACCTCAGGCCGGGCGACCTGGCGCTGGTGCTGGTACCCAACGAGGACGCCATGGCCGAGCTCTATCTCGCCTCGGCCCACAATGTGCTGGTGCTGCCCTCAGGGGTGCCCATCGAGCACCTTCTGATGGCCCAGCAACTGGGCACGGTAATCTATGCCAGCAAGCGTCTCCCCAGCCTCGTAGACAAAGACGTTGTCGTGATCGGGCAGGGCTCTGCAGGTCTGTTCTTCGACGCCTTGTGCCGGCGGATGGGGGCCCGGCGGGTTATCG
The DNA here is from genome assembly GCA_023511475.1 of Anaerolineae bacterium. Taxonomy (GTDB): domain Bacteria; phylum Chloroflexota; class Anaerolineae; order SpSt-313; family SpSt-313; genus SpSt-313. The sequence continues at coordinate 21,701 of JAIMBM010000003.1, read as the reverse complement.
GGCTGGACGTCAAGGAGGCCAGAGTTGCAGCGGGGCTGCGGATTGGAGCGACCCATACCGTCAACAACGCGCGTGAGGATGCGCTGGGGGCTGTCCGAGACCTGACCGAGGGGCGCCTCGCGGACCTGGTGATCGAAGCCGCCGGCGAAGCCGAGACGATCAACCTCGCGCACAGGCTGGTGCGGACGGGTGGTTGCCTTCTTTACTTTGGCATACCGCGAGTCGAGAGCCTGCAGTTCGACTTTTACACTTTCTTCCGCAAGTACTGCCAGACGCTCTCCATCGCCGACGCGGCCACGGAGCCCGGGCGGGCTTCCTTCCGCCTGGCCCTCGACTGGATCGCACGCGGCGAGATCGACGTGTCGTTCATGCCGACCCACCGCTTCCTGTGGGACAATGTGACGGAAGCCTACGCCCTGGCCCGGAGCAGGGACGACGGGGCGATCAAAGTGCTCGTCGAGATGCCACAGTACCGAAGGCGCCTTGCAGCGTGCTGACGCCCCTGTTAGCCCTCCAGACCGTCCTCTCCAATCGGGCGGCAGAAACTGCGGCCACCGAAGCGGGCAGCAGAGCTTCGGCGGCCGCAGCCCTATGCCCTGACTAGCCAAACCTCGGAGATATCGCACCCCGTACCGTTCGACCCCATGCCCGGCTCGCGTCGCCACGTGAGTGTCAGCACTCCGGTGCGCGTAGCCTCTGGTGGGATATCAAACTCGACGGGCTGGCGCCGCACCGGCTTGTGGATGAACGGGTGCACCTCGATGCCATCGTTCGCATCCAGTCGGACCCTGATCTCGGGCTTCTGGTCAGAGTACACAATGCGCACCCGATACTTCGCGGCAGGATCGAGTCCCGTGTAGCGCATCCGCAGCGGGTGATCCGCAAAAGCACTGATGAAACCCCGCCAGGCCAGGCGCAGAGGAGCTGGGTCCTTGCGGTAGGGGTACCGCCGCATGGGGGTCCTCAAGAAGGCAGGGTCTTCTGCATAGCGGGGTCCCGGCAAGACGTGCGTAGCCGACCCACTGCCCAGATTGTCATAGAAGCCGCCGGGACCGGGGTTCTCCCACTCCACTATTTCCCGAATGGCCCGCAGGCGGTCTGCCTCGTCCGGCATGTTGCGAATCTCGGAAAACCGGGCCTGCAGCCAGGGCCGGTTGTTCAGAGGGTACTCCAGCCCATCGAGATTCGCGCCCCGGACCTCCTCTTGGCCCTGATACAGTCGGACACTGAGTTGCATACGAATGCTCTGGAAGAGCGCCTCGGCGAGCTGGTAGATACGGGTACGCCAGGCCTGAGCGATCGGCTGGGTAACGGCGCGTTCCAGGATACGCTCGGCCTCGGCCATGGCCGTCACAGACCCGAGAACTGGCGCTTCTCGTAGGCGGTCCATGGCCTGCTCCTCCAACGCGGTCTCGTAGAGCAGACGGCTGCGTACGTAGGCGTCGTAGTAGGCGCGATAGAGGGCCTGCAGGAAGCGCCAGTTGCGGAGGTCCTGGGGCGAGGCCGCGGCCTCCAGGGCCTGGAACTGCTGCAGGGTAGTGTAGACCGAGGTGTTGGTGGCAAGCGGCCCTCGCCAGTTCCGCTCCAGAGCGAGGAGCCCCTGGGCAAAATCGTCCGTGTAACGCTCCCCGACAAAGTATCGGCTGTACTCGCGCAGGACTTCGACGACGTCCGCCTCCGGATCCCAGCCCAGGGCGCTCCAAATCGCCTTGTTGACGTCGTCGTGGCAGCCCTCGGAGTAGGTGATGAACCCAATGGTGGACGGCTGGCTGTAGTGGAAGATCGCCGCCTGGTCGCATGGGCGCGGGTTGATCGGCTCGCGGCCGAGGGTCAGGGCATAGGCGACGTCCCAGTCCGGCACCGGGTATTGGCAGCTCGCCGTGTGGGTGATATCGGGATAGTGGCGAATGAGGTATCGCTCGGGAATGAGTGTACGGAACTCCTGCGGAGTCATGTGCACCCATGGTCCGTGGACCACCCCTGTAAGCCATTCCGGACCCCGCCTGAGGATACTGAGGAACTCGTTCATCCACTCACGGCTAAACCCCTGGGGCGAGATCCACCACTGAGCGCGAGGGTGGAAACGCCTGAGGCTAGCAGCTTGCTTCTGGAGAAGGGCCATCAGCAGGTGCGGTGGGGCCTGCCCGGGGTCGCCTCCGGGGACGAAGATCGCATCAATGCGCGGCAGAGCGCGAAACACTGTGGCCCACTCCTCGAGGGCGGACTCGACCGTGGCAGGGTCGGCATAGTCCTCATCCAGGGCCGGGAACCAGATCCAGACGTCCAACCCGTACTCGTCCGCCAGGCGCGACATCTCCCGCATCATGTCAAGCGGTGGCCGAGGGAAGTGGACACTATCCGGGTTGTCGTCGGAGCGGGGAGGTATCAGCTCGATAGCGTTCGCGCCAAAGACGACAAGGTCGCGGATGTACTGCTCCCACTGGGGAACGTCCCACGCGCAGTAGGAGTTGGTCTTGTCGCGATAGCCGAGCTGGTGCCCGCGCAGGCGATAGTGCGGGGCGGTTGTGATGTTGAGGCCAGCAGGTAAGTACGCCTCGCCTCGGCGCAGACGGAGCTGACGTAACAGCCGCCCCACGCCGTAGAGGACGCCCCGCGGGTCGTTGCCGATGACGAGGACGGTGGGCGGCACTTGCGCCTGCACCCGAACGCGATAGCCCTCCGGGGTGGCAGTGTCGCCGTCCGTGAGTTGTTCATCCGTGAATGGCCCGCCACAGGCGGCGACGCCAGACGCGAGGCCGACCATTATGACGGGCCGCGCCTCGGCTGGCCAGACGTTAGCACAGGGCCAAGTGAGGCCCGTGCGCTTCTTGACCTCCTCCACGAGCATGGCAACAGCTTTGCGCTCGGGGCTCGTCTGCTCGGGCGGATGGACAACCACGGCTAGAGTGAGGTCGATCAGTTGGGAGTCGCCGCCCTCCGGGGTCATGATACCTCCTTGCGTACCAGCTTACGGAAAGAACGCACTTCGCGTGGTGGCGTCTGGTAGCGCCCGTACTCGGCATAGGACACTTCGCCCACGTAGATGTCCCCCCGCGAATCGACTGCCAGCCCGTGGGGCGCAACGAACTGACCCGGACCTATGCCTTGCATCGGATGGCCCAGTCGCGCCACGCGGCAGCCGCTCAGATCGTGAATGCTGACGCATGCGCCGATGTTGGGATAGGTCCGGTTCACCTCGAGGCCCGTGTGCAGTTGCCCCACGTAAACGAGCCCTCTGCGAATGCACAGGCCACAGGGTCTGTGCAGGTTGTTCCACTGCGTGAGATAGCGCCCATCGCTGTCGAACACCTGCACGCGGTGGTTCTCCCGATCGGCAACGTAGACTCTACCCTCGGCGTCGGTGCAAATGCTGTGCACCAGGTTGAACTGGCCAGGGTCGGTCCCGAAATCACCCCAGGAGAAGAGATGGCGACCGTCGGGCGAGAATCTGTGCACGCGGGCATTGCCGTAGCCGTCGGCGATGTAGAGGTCGCCTGTCAGCGGATGGAAGGCCACCTTGGTAGGCTGGCAGAGGGGCAAGCCGCTGCCGCGAGGCGCGGGCTGCCCGGGAGTGCCCAGCGTGCCAAGCATCTTGCCCTCCGGAGTAAACTTGTAGATACAGTGCGCCGCGTCATCCACGCAGTAGAGCGCACCATCGGGCCCAACCGTGACGCCATGTGGGCGGACGAAGAGCCCTTCGCCCCAGGCGTCGAGCAGCGTGCCGTCGCGGTCGAAGACCATCATCGGGTGCTCGCCACGGTTGAGGACGTAGACTCGGTCCCGATCGTCGACGGCGACGTCAGCCACCTCCTTGAAGCTCCAACCCTCCCGAAGCTGTGCCCAGTCGGCAAGCTCTTCGTAGACCAAGTCGCCACTGCCCAGGATCGTTGTCAAGGCCCCTCCTTCAGAAACTTCCCAGAGCCGCATCCGCGCGGCTGCGGCTACACGAGCTCGAGATGCCAGAGTGGCTCCGCGTGGTGTTCAACTACCCCCGGTCGCCCTTCCCCTCAGTGGGCGCTTTGTCCACTCGGGGGAAGGGCGACCAGGAGAACGGGCTCACCGGGCCGTTCGTACACACGGCGCAGGAAAGAACCGGCTCACCTGCTCCGCGCAGCACTATCGGACGCACTGTAGAAGGCCAAAGCCAAGAAGCACTTTCCCGTGGTGGTGCTCCTGCTTACCCCTCGCAGCCGGGCTGATGGCATCGAATCAGCCACCAACACGTCCTACGGGGCCTGCCCTTCAAGGTCGCAGCAGATAGCCAGCAGCTCATGCACCCGAGAGTCCGGTGTGGTCGGCTGTATATCCGCCACAACAACATCGCAGGGAGCCAACTCCCTCCAGACTCGCAGCATGTCCGCCTGGATCTCGTACAAAGAAGCCTCCTGAAGACGGACAGGAGAGTAAAGAACAGCTCGCCGCGCGCAGGGAAACATGCCGCGCGCCCTGCGCAGGTCGGACATCATGCCCATGTCAAGGTAACCTACGTTTGGCAACTCGGAGAGCGCGTCCAGGTAGGGCGTCACATCCCAGTTGCAGGTGTGGACTCCGAACCGGGCAAAGCTCAGCGCAATCTGTCTGTCGTACGGGAATACGAACTTGCGATAGTCAGCCGGCGAGATCATGTTCACCACGCAGTTCGAGACATCAAGCTGGTCAATGGCGAATCCCGACTCGCGTTGGCGCGCCTGCACGCGGCGGACGAGCGCGATCATCACGTTGCAGACCACCGCGAGAAAGCGGTCTGCCAGCTCGGGCTGGTCCCTCATCTCGAGGAAGATGGCCTGGCCATATACGTGAAAGGCGTTGTTTAGCACGCCCTGCCAGTTCAGATAGCCGTGGATTCGGCCCGCCTCGGCCTGAATGACATCCATCTGACGCTCGAGGTCATCGACCAGGGGGCTGGCCAGCAACCGGTCGGGGTCGAGGCTGGCCAACTCCTCCAGGCCGAGTCGGGGTCGTCGCTCGATAGCTGGCCACGCGTCTGGCGCGTAGCGCACCACACACCCAAAAAGCTGCGGAATGACACAGGCGCCGTGAGCACCAGAGAGGGTCCACGTGTCATCGGCGGACGGCGAACTCCATTCCGGCACCTCCGGGAAGGCGCGGTGCAGTTCGCGCTTCATGACGAGCAGAGTCTCGTGGCGGTAGCGTGGGTCGGTATGCCAGCGCCGGGAGAAATCGACACCGCAACGCTGATGGAACCACTGCGGCGTGAAGCCCAGCGACACGCGCAGCGGCGACTCCGTGCCGTCGGCTGGCTCGCGCCGGGCTGGGGCGCTGATGGGTATGTGGCTGCGCAGTTGCAGGATGCCTGACCTCATCGGGTCTCTCCACATGTGCATGCGGTACCATGGGGCGCGAAGCGCAACCCAGCCAGGTACGAGCGCGCCTCGGCCGCCAGCATCGGCAGGACCTGGGTCGAGAGCAGGCAGGCGCCACGGGCCAGCATCTCCTGAGCCGCTTCCAGGCTGGCGGGCTCGCCGATGAGCAGCTTGCCCGCAGAGAGCACTTTTCCCCAGCCCATCTCCAGTGCGGCACGGACAGTGGGATGATCGTGGCGTCCTGGCAGGCCCAGCGAGAGCGCCAGATCGCAAAACCCGAAACAGAAAGCATCTATCCCCGGGACGGCCAGGATCTCGTCCAGGTTCTGCAGCCCGGTAACATCTTCGATCCAGGCCGCAACCAGTATCTCGCGGTTTGCACGCGCAAAGTAGTCGCTGGGAGGCTCGAGCAGGTTGTAACCCGATGCCCGTGCACCGACGTCGCAGCCACGTCTGCCCTCGGGGTAGTAGCGGGCCGCCTCGACGAGGGCCTGCGCCTCTTGGGCCGTGGTGATGTGAGGAGCGGCGATGCCCTGGACGCCAGTCTGCAGAAAAGTCATGATAAGCTCTCGGTCGAGTTGGGGCACTCGCACGATGGAGGACATGCCCGTAGCTTCGCAGGCCCGTACGAGAGCCTGGCACTCGAGGGCTCCAATGGGACCGTGCTCCGCGTCGATGAAGGCGTACTCAAACCCCAGGTAGCCACAGAACTCGACCAGCTCCGGCGAAGGGAAGGGGATCACCGCGCCAATCACCGGCTCGCGGCGCATCGCCTTCTCTTTGATGGCATTGTGCTTCACAGGTGCCCTCCGGCGCTGTGTGTGGGAGTGCGTCAACCCTACAGCAGGCCAGCCGCTTCGAGCGTGGCCCGGCACCGGGCAACGGCCTCGGGCGTCGCCGGAGGCAGGGGTAAGCGCACCGCCCCCGAGGCAAGGCCGCGCGCTTCCAGCATCGCCTTGAGCAGCGCCAGGTCTGCGCCATCGCCCATGGCACGCCGGGCGACATCAAGCAGGGACTGCTGGCGACGAGCACCTTCCATATCGCCCCGCCAGAAGGCCCGGAAAAGCTCGACGACGACTTCCGGGAAGACATTGGCATTGCCCGAGACGCCGGCACAGGCGCCTGCCTGCAGCGCCTGGAGGAGCAGACCGTCGCTGCCACACACTACCCGAAAGTCGCCACCATTCACTCCCACAAAGCCCAACAGGGAGGAGAGATCGCCAGAACTGTCCTTTATCCCAACAACGTTCGGGCAGCGGGCGACGATCGCCTCCACCGCCGCTCGCGTCAGGCTGTTCCCCGTGCATTGGGGGATGTTGTATAGAAAGACCGGCAGGTCGGGTACTGCTTCGGCGAGACGGCAGTAGTGCGCCACGAGCGCCTGCTCGGGCAGACGGAAGTAGTAAGGCGTCACGGCAGAGATAGCGTCGGCGCCCACATCCCTGGCGTGGCGCGCGAGATCGATAGTCTCGCTCGTCGACGCGACTCCCACGTGGGCGATGACTGCGACACGGTGCGCGGCAGCCTCGACTACCGTCTCGAGCACGCGCCGGCGCTCCTCTGCGGTGAGCAAGGGCCCCTCCCCCGTCGTCCCGCAGGGCATGAGCCCATGTACTCCCTTGTCAATGAGCCATGCTACATGGGTGCGCAGCGCCTCTTCATCGACCCCCATGCCGTTATCACTGGTGGGGGCCAGCAGTGGCACAATCACACCCCGAAGAACGAACGGTAGCTGCATCGTATCGGTCCTCTGGTGAACAAGAAAGAACACCTCAATCCGTCACTGCGCTTGCTGCAACTCTCTCCACAAGCGTATTGCTTCCTCGGGCGAGTCTCGCCCCAGTTCCCTTGGAGTGAGCAGAAAGATCATGCCTTTCCGCTCTGCGCCGGTCAGATGAAGCATCCGCTTCAGGTAGCTCCTGAGGGTCTCGCCAGGCAGTCTGGGCCACGACCCGAAGTAGAACTTGCCATGAGTCTGCAAGGCACGGACACAGTAGGCGGGGTCGTGCATCTCGGGGTTGCCCAGGTTGATCCCTCGCACCTCCGGCAGAGCAAGGAGCGTTCGAAAGAGGTGATCGTTGCGTCCACAATAATGCACAAACCCCCCGCCAAAAGCCCTGAGCGCCTTCGCAAGGTACGGTATGACGAACTCGTCTATGTGCTGAGGCCGGAGGAGAGTCGCTGCATCCTCTGAGCTGCGAGCCCCGCCGGACGCCATGTAGATCCCGGCGACCATGCCGTGTCCATGGTAGCCGCTTTCCAGGGGTTCGTCTAGGGCGTGCTTCAGGGCTATCGTCACCTGGACATAGGCCTCCAGACACAGGTCCAGCAACTGATGGACGAACTCGGGGTCGTCGTACAGCTCGTAGAAGATCGCATTTCCAAGAATGAGATGAGCGATGTCGAACACGCCCTGGGTGTCTGGCACATATACGTGCACACGCCCTTGCAGGACTTGATGAAAGTAGTTGATGTATTCGATAGCGCGCCTGACTAGGCCGCACTGCGAGACGTCCTGTGGCAGCCGGAAGCGCTTCACCTGGTCTTTATTGAGATGAGCGCGTAGCCGGGGCATGGCATCATGGGGGACGTCAGGCTCGAGACCGAAGACAGAGGGAACGAGAACCACGCCGAGGTTTGGCCTGATGCAGTATTGCCCATCTTGGGGCACGGCCGCAGCCGCCAGAACGCGTCTCAGATGGGCAACAAGCATGGCCTCGGCGGAGTAGAACTGCTCGTGCAGATCTGTGTCCGCGACGACGTCGTGGGCTGGCACATCGAACAGGATGGGAAGACAGTCCACTTCGCGACCCTGGTATACTGCAGCGATCCGCAGGCGCCCCCTCTCCTCGGCTGCGGGGTCACGGGCGCTGTCGATGGCATCCAAGAGGGCTTGCACTTTACCGGAAGCTTCTTGCATCAGCCTGGTGCCCTCACTGCATGCGCCCGTCAAAGGGCAGACAGCGGTACGCGCAGCACCGCGATCGCCTCTTTGCGGAGCGACACGATCACGTAGAACCAACCATCGTGGACGAGGGTGTGCGGGTAGCCGTACAGCCCTCCCTTCGCTCGCCCGGCACGTTGTTGCGTGTAGTCTTGGTCAGCCAGGATGTAGTGGCGATCGAATGCAGCGCCATCCTCTGACAGCGACAGAACCAGAGGGCAACGAGCGCCCCGGGGCTCGGGGTCCGGGTTGCCCACATAGTAGAAACGGCCATCTGGGAGCCGTCCGAAGTGGAACTTGGCATTGTTATCGGTGAACTGCGTCTCGATGGGTGCGGACCAGGTCGCACCATCATCCACGCTTTCTGTGAGCCACAGCCTTCCCGCATGACCGGGCCCAGTGGCCCGCAGCAGCATGTGCAGCACGCCGTCGTCAGTCTGATAGAAGGAACCTTCGCAGAGGCCTGCGGGCCAGCCCATCCGAGCCTGCACCTTCCAGAACCCCTCAGAGTCGTCCACAACCTCGTCCGCCATATCAGCCGGGTAGATACCGGTCATCGTCCAGCCCGAGAGTCCGCTGCGGTCGTCGGTGTATGGGAAGCTGATATTACCGCTGATGATCAGGCGACCAGAGGCTGTGGCTTGAGGGCCATGGTTCGGCACCACGGGCACGTGAAGGCTGCGGGGTTCGCTCCAGTGGCAGCCGTCGGATGTGGTCACGCACCACAGGCCCGTGTCCTCGTGCCCCCGACCGAGTTGGATTCCTGCCTGCAGACTCTCTGTTGTGTACTCATACTGGCCGTAGTATGCGACAAGCGTCCCGGCATGCTGGTGGAAGCCGGCAGCCGTCAGCACCAACTCGGAGTGTTTCCCTTGCAGACTGTCGATGAGCGGACGCGGCTCTGTCCATGTGTAAAAGTCGTTAGAGGACGACATCAGCACACGCTGGCCGGGGTAATCCTCATGCTCGCGCCCGTTGGACCACATGGCGTACAGCGAACCTTTGTAGAAGGTGATGGAAGCATGGTGCGAATAGGTCCATGCCTGGCTGGGGCAGTAGAGAAAGACGCGCTCGACTGGTATGCTGGACCGTTGTTCTCCCGCGTAAGGGTTCACTACCACAGAGGACATCGTCTGCTCCTTGTATTGCTGATCACAGGGTCGCAAGGGTCCCACATCGGGATGCAACTCATGCCTAAGCGCGTGACACGTTGGGGCAACAGCTGTTGGCTGTGCTGGCCCGCTACACGCGGGCGTTCGAGTGAAGAGACGGCACGGCGTCCCTTCCGTGCCGTCTCTCGGCCTCCACAGCACCAGGATGCAGCCAACTCAGGCCGGGGCCGTGGCGGGCTACGGCGTTAGGGCGTTGCCGGTGCAGCCTCGCTCCTGTACTGAGGAAAACCGCCACACCAGGAGAAGTCAGACACACCTGCGAGGGGGGACTGAAGCGCCGCTAGCCCCGGACCTCGGCCTCGTTGTAGATGTCTTCCAACTCCCGAGCCCCAGCCTTGATCGCATCCTCGACGGCCTTCGCAAAGTCGCTCAGTCCTGCTTGTCCCGTGACCACCTTTTCGATGGCCGGATCGATGATGACATTGACGTCGGCCAGGATCTGCTTCAGGCGCGCCGTCTCCTCCTTCGTAAAGGAGGGCACCATCACCTCCGGGTGCAGGCCAGGATCAGTTGAGGACATCTCGTACCACGCATCAGCCTCCCCTGGTGCATCCCAGCTGTAGATCACAGCATCATCCCACAGGAGCCCAAAGTCGAGCTGACCAGTCCCAGTATCAGACTGGAAAGACCGGAAGGGGTCAGCCTTCGTCGCGTACTCTGCTAGGATATCGGGCTTGAGCGCCCGCTGGCGCTTGTCCATGACCTTCTCGAGAGCTGCCGTCGTGTAGTCTTCGATGGAGTCTGGCCGTTGCCCGCTGAGGCTGTAATGCACGTCCTGGATCCCCCAACTGCATGTGTCAAGGCCGACGGGCGTAAGCTTCCAGTCTAGAAGCTCGATAGCTCGTTCCGGATACTTGCAGTTGGCACTGATGCACCATCCGCCGCCACTGCCCGCGAACCCGCTGTAGTCGTTCTGCCGGGCCCCCTTGCTGCCCTTAACGGTAGGAATGGGCGTCCAAGTCGCCTTCGGGTCGAGTTCTCGGACCGCCTTGTTCCAGCGAACGCAGAAACTAAAGTTGTCCCATGTAAACACCCCCTTCCCAGAGCCGTTCTTCTCATGCCACTGGTCTGGCGTCGTGGCCGCGATATCGGGGTCCAGGAGTTGTTCCTTGTACAACCTGGCGAAGTAGTCCAGCACGTCCACGAACTCGGGGTGGATGGGGCCGTACAGCCACTTCTTCTCTGTGGGTTCCCAATAAGGCACGTCGATGCCTCTCATCCAGCCCCCTAGGCCGCTGCCAAATGGGTACGCTACGATCATGAAAGTGCGCTTTATCCCACCTCGAGCGGTCCAACCGAGAGTCTGTGGATTCGCCCTCTTCAGTTCTTTGAGGGCTTGATACAGCTCCTCAAAGTCCCTGGGCACCGACATACCTATCTCGTCGAGAAGATCCTTTCTGATGCACGGCATTGGCGCCAGCAGCTTTGTGTTGTAGCTCGTCGCAGGAATGATGAAGAGGTGCCCATCCATGGTCAGCTTCTTGACCTCGTCCGGATAGGCAGACAGGTACTTCTTGAGATTGGGTCCATACTCCTCGATCAACGGCAGCACCGGGCGAAACACACTCGGGTCGGCATAGTCGCGGATCTCAGAGAAGCCCGCGCGCACGATGTCGGGGACCTGCTTCGTAGCCATCCATACTTGGAGCTTGGCCCCGTAGTCAGCGGCGGGAACTGGCTGGAAGTTCAGCTTGACGCCAACTGCTTCGCCCTGCGCTATGTGTGCAGGTGCATCCTGCAGAATGGGCTGCGAAGGGTGCTCACCGCGCGAGATGACCAACTCGACAACTGGTCTGGATGTTGCCGTGGGTGGAGCACTCACCGGCGCCTGGGTTGCCACCGTCGAGGGCGTGGCCGTGGGCGCAGGCTTGCAGCCTGCGGCAACAGCCCCTACAGCTGCAAGCGCGCTTGCCTCGAGGAAGCGGCGACGCGTGATCTTGCGGGACATTGGTCTCCTCCCAATCTTGTGTGTCATGCACTTCGCTGGACTGCCCCAATGGGTTTGACGGGTCACTACACGCCAATCACCTCCCTTCTTCGCTCTCCACGCGCCGACAGGGGTCTGCCTCCAAGCATCAGCCCTTGATCGCGCCGATCATGACCCCTCGCACGAAATACTTTTGCACAAAAGGATAGACAGCGAGAATGGGCAAGGTCGACACCATAATTGTCGCGTATCTTAGCGTCTGCTCCACAACCGCGAAATCTGCGGCCGCCCCAAGCTGGTTGGTTTGCTCGAACTGCCCCAGTATGACGATGTTCCTCATGACCAACTGGATGGGATACAGGTTCCGATCATCCAAAAAGATGAGGGCGTTGAAGAACTCGTTCCAATGACCTACAGCGTAGAACATGAGCAGGGTGGCCAGAACAGGCTTGGACAATGGGAGAATGACCTGCACCATGGTCTGCAGATCGTTAGCACCGTCGATCGTGGCCGCTTCGTAGACTTCTTCAGGTATCTGTTGAAAACCGGTGCGCAGGATGAACATGTTCCAGACGTTGATGGCCCACGGGAGTACCAGCGCCCACATCGAGTTCTTGATGCCCAACTGCATAACCACCAGATACAGGGGGATAAGGCCCCCTGAGAAGAACATGGTCAGCGAGACCACCCACGTGAGAACCTTCCTGCCTGAGAACCTAGGTCTGGCCAGGGGATACGCACAGAGCGACGTCATGACTAGGTTGATCAGGGTGCCAACGACAGTATAGCGCACCGAGTTCATCAGGGAGCGAGGGACGGCCGGGTCATGGAAGACCAGGGCATAGGACTCCAGCGTGAGGCCGACAGGCCAGAGCCTAACATCTCCGCGTAGCACGGCATTGCCGTGGCTAAGAGATACGATGGTCAGGTAGTAGAAGGGGTATAGGGTAGCCAGGACCACCAGGATCATGATCAGGGTGATCAAGGTGTCAAGGAGGCGCGAACTGGCACTTTTCTCGTAGACCATCGCATGGCCACTCCCTACCAGAGGCTTGTGTCGCCAAGCCTTTTGGCAATAGCATTGGAGCCAATGATGAACACTAGGCCGACAATTGCCTGGAACAGGCCTACCGCCGTAGCGTACGAAAAGTCTGCGCCGACGATGCCCCGGCGGTACACATAAGTGGCCAGCACATCAGCAGTCTCGTAGGTCGAGGGTGAGTAGAGCAGGATGATCATCTGGTAGTCCACGGTGAGCAACTGACCGATACGAAGCAGGAGCATGATGGTCACCGTAGGCATGATGCCAGGCAGCGTTATGTGGCGCAGGCGCTGCCAGCGCCCAGCCCCATCGATTACAGCCGCCTCGTACAGCTCCGGACTGATGCCCGTTAGTGCAGCAAGGTAGATCACTGAGGACCAACCTGCATGTTGCCAGATGCCAGCGAAAGTGTAGATTGGACGGAACCACTCCGGTCGCTGGAGCCAAGGGACGGGCTGGCCGCCAAGCAGCCTGACGAGCCTGTTGACGGGACCGTCAGACGCCAAAAAGCTAATCACCATACCAGCGACAACGACTGAAGAGATGAAATGGGGAAGGTAGCTGGACGTCTGTACAAAACGCTTGAACTTCTCGTTCCGCAGTTCGTTCAGAAGTAGCGCCAGAATGATAGGGGCGGGGAAGCCTATCGACAGGTGCCAAAGACGAAGTAACACGGTGTTGCGAACGAGTTTCCATGAGTAAGGATTGGAGAAGAACTGCTGGAAGTATTTCAGGCCCGTCCAGGGGCTCCCGCTGATTCCTTTGCCTATGTCAAAGTCTTTGAAGGCCAGCGTAATGCCGTACATCGGCCAGTAGTGAAAGATAGCGAAGTACACCAGTGGCAGTAGAACCATGGCGTACAGCCATTTGTCTCGCTTGAGTGCGGTAACGACGCCACGCACAACTGGCCTGACCCGAGCCCGAGAGACGATAGCTGTCATGTGTGGGCGCCCTCCAACTCTTGCAATGACTTAGGATACGCCAGCAATGGGCAAGGCGGCACCCAAGTGCCGCGACCTCTGCGGAGGAGGTCTGTCTGCGCACGTCCTTCAACTCTTGCAGCGCGCGGCTGTGGCGTCTCGGCTGTCAGTCCCTCTGCCTCTTGGCTAATGGCAGGGCACCTACCAGTGCGAGCCTAGGCGCCACATACCCCATCCGGCGCGATATCTCCTGAGCCGTTTGCACTACCCGGCCCGAGAACTCTTCGACGCGGGTGCCGACAACTTCGGGGTCTGCTGCCGATATGCTGCAGGCACCGACTACCCGCCCGCTATCGTCGACGACGGGCGCCCCGACACAGTAGGTGCCGGGCTCGTGCTCACCTCGGTCGATCGCGTAGCCACGCGTCCGCACCTCGGCTAGCTCTCGACGCAGCCTGGCCGGGTCGGTGATGGTGCTCTCGGTGAAGGATGGAAGCCCGAGCTGTGCGATGATCTGCTCTACGTCCTTCTCTGGCAAGTAGGCCAGGATGGCCTTGCCGAGTGAGGTGCAGTGAGGGTGTACCCGGTCTCCCACTGCGGTCCGCGCCAGGAGCCGCCGCGGAGACTCGATGGCGTATATGTAGAGGCAGTACCCGTGATCGAGAACCGCCAGGTACACCGACTCGCGGCAGACATCGGCCAACTCGCGGAGGAGGGGCGCGGCCCGGTCCCGTAGCTCAACGTTGACCCGCACGGACTGCGTCAAAGGGATGACCGCCGTGCCCAGAGCATACTGATCGCCGTCGACCTTCTCCACATAGCCACGAGAGAGCAGGGTGGCCAGAAGGTTGTGGGTCGTGCTCTTGGGCAGGCCCAGGCGCCGGGAGATCTCCGCCAACGTGAGCCGCGGTTCGGCAGGGCTGAAAACGCTCAGTATGTCGAGGGCCTTGAGGACAGAGTTGATCATCGTTGCGACCCTCCAGAATCCGCCCGGCGCAGGAAGCGCGCCAGGTCATCCAGGTCCAGTACGGCATGGCAGATCGTCTCGCGACGCCAGGTATACACCACGTGGATGGTTCCATCCGCCGTCTGGATGATCGAGGGATAGGAGTACTCGCCCTCCGCCGTCTCCAGGTCCAGCCGCCAGGGCCAGGTCTCGCCATTGTCCTCGGAAACGAGGAGGGAGAGCGGCGTGCGCCCCTCGCGGACGGGGTTACAGGCCAGAACGACCCGCCCATCTCCAAGGCGGACGGCATCGAGGCCGCTGTTAGGGTTCGGTATGTCTGTCAGCCGCGCCGGTGACCAGGTGCGGCCATAGTCGGCGGAGTCGGAAAGGCATGCGTAGCCGACGAGCCTCGTCGCCCGCATGAGCATGCGCAGACGGCCGGGCTCGTGCTCCCACACCGTGGGCTGGATCACACCGGCAAAGCCCTCCGGCAGGGCGAGTTGCCCTGTAGCTGCGTTCCACGTTGCGCTGACGAGATTCCCCCCAGGTGAGGCGTCATGGCCGGGAGGGACGATCGGGCCGTGCCGCGTCCACGTCCGGCCGCCGTCTGTGCTGATCTCGACCCAGGAGGCCCAGGTCTGCCAGGCCTCCGAGGAGGAAGGGCAGAGGATATCCCCGTTGCTGAGGGTGATGGGCTTGTTCTTGGCCGGTCCGATGAGGCCCGCAGGCAGGACCACGGGCACCGACCACGTTCGGCCACCATCGGCCGAGCGGATATAGACGCCCGCCCAGGCCGGGACGGCGGGCCCCGCCTTGTAGAAGAGCCAGAGGGTGCCGGCCGAGTCGCGGAAGAGCACGGGGTTCCAGCAGGCCACGCTCGGGTGATCGGCGGCGCGCTGAGGCACCGTCCAGCGTCGGCGGTCGTAGCGGGCCGACCAGATGGCGACGTCGGGGTGTCCCTCGTGGGTACCGGCAAACCACGCCGCCAGAAGCTCGCCGCCCGGGAGCTCGACCAGCGTGGCCGCATGGCATGAGGGATAGTCTGCGGATGGGTTGAAGATTGGCCGCTGTTCCATTGGGGATCGCCTCGGCCACCAGAGCGAACCGCCGCCCAGAGCGTTCCACGATATGGAACGCTCTCCCATATCCAGGAACAGTATACCATGATTTCGCACCTTTGTCAAGGGGTGCACAACCGGGGTTGTGTCCGAGATCGGTCAGCAGATTTGCAGTCAAGCAGCCTGCGGGGGGCGCTCTGCCGGCAACCGGGTCTTACGCTTCGCACGAGCCCGGTGCAGGACCTTTTGCTGGGGGTAGCGCCGGGCTGCGGCCCAGCAGAACACCCGGCTGCAACCCGGACACCAACGCAACTTGGGCGCACCCAAGTTGCGTTGGTGCACCCCTTTGCACCACCGCCCCCGCGGGTGTATGATATGCGCAGTAGCGCTTCTCCTCATGGGCGGCGGTCGCAAGGGCCGCAGGGCGCGGCAGGGAGGGGTGATGATCCGCAGGGTAGCGCTGGGAGTGCTCATCCTGGCCGCGCTGGCCGGCTGTGCCCGCAGTCGCACGCCGGTACCAACCGGCCCGGCGACCGCCGCGACCACGCCCGGCGCCGCTTCCGCCTTTCCGACCGCCGACCCAACCGGCCGCCTGCCACGCGTCCTGGCCGAGCTTTTCCTCGCCTTGCCGGGTGGCGACGTGTACCAGCCGCAGGCGGCAGGCTGGACCGACTCCGGCCAGTGCGTGGTGCTGGGCATCGGCCGCCCGGGGCTGGGCGTTGAAGTGCCGCGGCTCTTGCTCCTCGACCTGGCGAGCGGAGCCCGTGGCCCTGCCTACGACCTGCCGGGCCGCAGCCCGACGGGCCTCGCGGTCGGCGGGACGCGCGCCTTTGTGGCCTACGAGGACGAGGCGTACCGCACGCGCCTTGCCGCCGTCGACCTCGGCACGGGACGCATCCTGGCCGACCTCCCGGTGGACTATATGCTGTCGGAAGCGACGCTTGCCGCCGGCCCGACAGGCCCTCTCTACTGCCAGACCCCAGACCGAGTCGAAGCCCGCGACCCGGCGACCTTGGAGGTTGTGCGCAGCGTGGCCTACTCGGCCGGACCGGGCCTGCGCCGCCTCGTCCTCGATGCGGCGCACGGGCGCCTCTTCGTCGCGGCAGGCAGCCTCATCCTCGCCTACCGGACGCCCGACCTCTCGCTGCTGTGGGAGGCTCCGCTGCCCCAAGGGCAGCTGACGCACCTCGCCGCGGACCGCAGCGGCCGTCAGCTCCTGGTGCGGTGGGAGAACTATGTCGTTGACCAGACCATCGTGGGCCTTCTGGCCCTGGACGCAGAGACGGGCCAGCCCATTGGGGCGCCACGAGCCCCGGAGGGCATGGCCTGGGACCTGGTCGGGGCCGACTGCGACGCGGGCTATCTCTTCTTTGCATCGCCGGGAGGCGACACCCGCCTCTGGCAGGCGCGCCTCGATGGAGTGCCCACTGGCGTGCAGACCACCCTCGCCGGCTATGCGCGCCTCGGCCTCGACCCGCAGGGGCGGCTGCTCGCCGTGCTGGGGGATACCCATGAGCTCATCGCCCTGGACCCGGCGACACTCGAGGTCGCTGCGCGCGGCATCACCGGCATCGAGATCCGCCACCTGGTTGCGGATGCGGCGCACGAGCGCGCCTACCTCAACGATTCGGCCGGCCGGGTGCACGTGCTCGACACGCGCAACTATACGCTCCGCGCGAGCCTTCCCGCCGGCACAGGCGAGCCCATCGGCACAGGGCCGCTGACCCTCGACCCGGAGAACGGCCTGCTTTTTGTGGCGCGCAGGGACCGGATCTGGGGCGGAGCAGCGCCTCACGATGAGATTGCTGTCCTGCGCGTCGACCCCCTCGCCGTGGCCGGGGTAATGACCGGCGGCAACTGCGTAGCCGTCGATAGCGCGGGCCATCGGGCCTTCGTCGGGTGGCGCGTGCAGGGTCCTTCCGATCCTCCCGGCGAGGTGCAAGTCTGGGATACGCGCGCCTTCCAGCGCCTCGGCGCCATCCCACTGCGCGGCGCGCCGGCGTACAACCCGCTCCGCGACGAGCTCTACCTCTGCGACTATTCCGTGCACATCGTGGATGGCAAGACACTGCAGGTCACGGGCGACCTGACGCCCGACATCGCCGGGCAGCCTGTCCCGTGGTGCAGCAGCTGTCTGCGGGCCGAGAGCGTCTCCGTCGATCCGGCACAGGACCTCGTCGTCGTCGACCTCACCCTGCTCTCTACCGGAGGAGGACCGGGGCCGCTTCCCGAGCCGCGGACCTTCTCGGCACGCACCCTGCAACCGGTGACCCACACGGCGACCATCCTTGGAGCGGGAACCGGCGGCGAGCTGGTCATCTGCCCTGCCTCCGACGGCATCGTGTACGAGAGCCGGCGCTACGCCCGCCACGTCCTCTTCCAGAGCGCCGTGGCCTACCGGGCCGGATCGGCGGAGCCTCTGTCGTACCGGGAAGGCCTCGGCCTGGACCTGTTCCTGCCTGGCAGGAACGTCGCCCTCTCCTTCTGCTTCCCCTACCTGCTGGCGTACGACCCCCCGCCGGACCAGTGGGAGCCGCTGGGCTGGATGCCCTATCAGCCCATCGGCGCCGTAGACCTGGCCGGCCGGCGCCTGTATGCCTGGGAGGGAGCGCGCCTGAGGGTGCTCAGCTTCGACGGAGGGCAGCCATTGCCGCCGGCGCGGCCGCACTCGTGGCCGGAAAGCGAGCCGCTCGGCAGCATCGAGGAGATCCACCCCTCGCCAGCCTTTGCGCGCGACCGGACGGTCTTTGTCGTCGCCGCCGGCCACATCCTGCGCTCGACGGACGGAGGCGCGACCTGGGTCGCGCTGCAGGGGCTGCCCTCCATGGTCTGGTGGACCGTCCCGAGCTATCACTTGGCCCTGTCGCCCGATTTCGAGCGTGACCGGACTCTCTATGCTGGCGGGTATGCCGGGGCCTCCACGGGTTTGGGCGTCTGGCGGTCGCAGGATGCTGGCGAGACCTGGCAGCCGGCCTGGCATGGGCTCGAGCACCTCCGCATCGACCGGCTGGCCATCTCCCCCCGCTTTGCAGAGGATCGGACGCTCCTGGCCTACGCGAGCTATAACCTCTTCTGGCGGGGCGAGAGCGGATGGACGGTCTTTCGGTCGGAGAACGCGGGCGCTGCCTGGAGCCTGGTAGCTCAGGTCGATGCCGCCCGCGGCGGGACCCTGCCGGAGCCGGAGGAGCTGCTCCCTCAGGGAGGCGCGGTGCGGTTCCGCCTGGGCAGTTACGAGCTGCTCGAGCGCTCGGCCGACGGAGGTGCGACCTGGCAGCCGGTGCTGCGTCTCGCCCGCCCCGGGGGCATCCTCGTGGCCCGCTCGCCGGATTTCGCCCGCGATGGCGAGGTCTGTGCCGCCGACCCGTACACTCTCTATCGCTCGACCGATGGCGGGTTGAGCTGGCAGATGGCGGCCGATCTCGGCGAGGCGCGCCGGGATCCCACAAGCGAGCTCACCGCCCTTGCCGTGACCAGGGGCGGCGATGGGCAACCGGTCGTCTTTGTGGGGGTGAGCTCTCCAGGCGAAGGGACTGGGTCCGTGGTGGCGCTAGAGGTCAACCGATTGACCTGGTCTCCTGCTCCCATACCCGAGCCAACGCCGGCGCCTTCGCCGAGCCCGACGCCCTGTCCTTCGGGTCTGGAGCGGCTGGGCCCGTGGCAGCAGGAGCAGCTCGGCTGCCCCCTGTCGGCGCTCCGCGAGGTGCCTATGGCCTGGCAGCCCTTTGAGCAAGGGCAGATGTTCTGGCTGGGCGAGCGCCGGGAGATCATCGTCCTCTACAGCGATATGGAGGCCAACCGCTGGCTCTCCTTCCCCGATACCTGGCAGGAGGGCCAGCCCGACCGCGACCCCGCCCTTCAGCCGCCGCCGGACCGCGAGCAGCCCATCCGCGGTTTCGGCAGGGTATGGCGGGAGGAACTGGGCGGGCCGGGAGCGAGGATCGGCTGGGCCATGCGTGGTGAGCAGGGCTACGCCGGCCGCTGGCAAGCGTTCGAGCAAGGTCAGGTGATCAGTGCACCGGATGGGGCACTCTATGCCCTGTTGGCCGACGGCACGTGGGTGAGCGAGTGATTCCGCGCGCCTGGCGGGTCACGCTCCGGAAGCCGGGGCGCGGCCCGGTATTGTGAAAGGAGGGACCTGTGGCACAGATCGACCCCTACCGGGCCCTCGCCCGTCGACTGGACCAGATCCCGAACGGCTATCCGCCGACTGCAGACGGTGTCGAACTGCGGCTGCTGGCGTATCTGTTCCGCCCCGAAGAGGCTGCCCTGGCGGCCGAGCTGCGCCTGACGCCCCAGACCGCCACCGAGGTCGCCGCGCGCACCGGCCGCGACCCCGAGGAGGCGGCGGCGCTCCTCAAGGGCATGGCCCGGCGAGGCCTGATCCATGCCCAGCGCGGCGAGACAGGCCTCCTCTTTTCCCTGCTGCCCTTCGTCGTTGGCATCTATGAGATGCAGTCCGGCCGCATGGACGCCGAGTTGGCCCGGCTGGTGGAGGACTACCTCCTCCGGGCATTCCCCGAGGTCCTCGGGATGCAGCCCGCGCTGCATCGTGTCATTCCGGTCGAGCAGGCCGTTCCGGTCGGGGTGGAGATCCTTCCCTACGAGCGCGCCTCGCAGATGGTGAACGAGTCGGCCGCCTGGGCGGTGTCCGACTGCCTCTGTCGGAAGCAGCAGCGGCTGATCGGCAAGGGCTGCGACCGCCCGCTGGACGTCTGCCTGGCGCTCAGCGATGTCCCCGGCGTCTTTGACCACGCATCGGTGCTACGGCCGCTGACGCGCGAGCAGGCGCTGGAGGTTCTGCGTCGCTCCGAGGACGCCGGCCTGGTGCACTCGACCAGCAACACGCAGACTCACCTGCCGTACCTGCGCTACATCTGCAACTGCTGCTCCTGCTGCTGTGGCATCCTGCGAGGCGTGGTCGAGTTCGGCCTGCCGCAGTCGGTCGCGCACTCGGCGTTCTGGGCGGCGGTGGATGAGACGCGCTGCAGCGGGTGCGAGAGCTGCCTGGAGCGGTGCCAGTTCGGCGCCCTTGCGGTAGCGGACGGCGTGGCGCGGGTCGACCGGAACCGCTGTGCCGGCTGCGGCCTGTGCGCGACCGTCTGCCCGAACGAAGCGCTCTCCCTCGAGCGGCGCCCGCCCGACCAGGTTCTGCCGGTACCGCCCGACCTCGATGCCTGGTGGGCGGAGCGCGCGCGCAACCGAGGGATAGACCTGGACCGCGTCAGGTAACGCCGGGCTGTGATGGCGGTGCGCTCAGCCGCTCCCCTTGATGGTGACCTGCACCGCGTCCCGCGCCAGCACCTGACCTCCCGATCCCGCGCGCATCTCAATGATGACATAGCCCGCCCGGTCGCTGGGTGGCGGGGTGAACTGGATGGTCCCCGTGTACGTCGAGGTCTGCCCGACGGTCGCGTTGGTCGGGAACTGGACCGTGCCCTGGGCAACCAGGTTGCCGTTGGCGTCGACGAGCTGGGCGGGGAGGACACGGTTCGCCCCGACGATCCCCTGGCCGCGGATCTCCAGCGGGGCGGTGACCTCGGCTCCTGCGACAGGGCTCTCGATGGTCAGGCTGGCGAGGGGCTGATCGGCGGTGCCGCGCAGGTTCACCGCCACCTCATCGCGGACCTGGGCCTGGCCCTCCGCTCCGCCCGGCGAGACGACCACCACCCGACCGGGGCCGGCATTCCTGGGGGCATTGAAGCGCAGCAGGCCCCAGAAGGTGCCCTGCTGCCCGGGCTGGCCGTTCGCCTGGAACTGGATCGGGCCCTCGCCGAGGACCCCGCCCTCCGCATCGAGCACCTGGGCGGTGACGGCACCGCCGGGCGGTACGGTCCCCTGCCCGCGCACGATGACCGGGCTGACGATCGTCTCACCCGCCGTAGGCCCCGCCAGCGTCAGGGTCGCCCCGACGGTCGCCTCGGGCGACGCGGTTGGCGTGACCGTGGCCTCGGCTGTGGCGCTCGGCGATGGCATCGGGCTGGCCGGCGGCGTCTCCAGAGGCGATGGGGTCTCAGTCCCGCCCCCGACGGGCGTGGCGGGAGTGACGGGGGGCACCGTCGGCTGGCAGCCAGCCGCGATCAGGGCGATCCCCAGCAGGCCGGCGATGGCGATCAGCGCAAAGCGTCGCATTCTGCTGGCCATCCTCCTTCGCTGACCCTATAGCGAGGAGTGTGCCAGCCTCGGCCCCCCACCCCTGACCCTGCCCCCGCAGCGCGGGGGCAGGGAATCCAGGTCGGGGGGGCTGGAGTTTGGCCTTTTCAGGTGCTCGTTCCTTGTTGCTTGCTCTAGCGCGCCTGAAGGGTGGTATGGCGCGCCTCGTGCGGTTTCTGCCCCCACCCCGCGCCCCTGTGCAGGCGGCAGGGTCTTCC
>JAIMBM010000299.1 GCA_023511475.1 Anaerolineae bacterium | reverse complement strand
ACTTGGGGGAGGGGGCTGCGGGGGTGGGGGGGCCTGGCAGGGGCACAGATGAACCTGCCCCCAAAGCAAACTACACCCCCAGCCAAAAAGCGCTTGACTGGACACGCAGCCTATAGTAAAGTCCCACCCGATGGAAGCGGACACTCTTTCCCCCGACATCATCGCCGAAGGGCTCGGCACCTGCTGGCTGGCGCGCAACATCGTGTACTACGAGACGGTCGGCTCAACCAACGATGAGGCCCGTCGCCTTGCGCTGGCCGGAGCCCCCGAGGGCACACTGGTTATCGCCGAAGAGCAGACGGCAGGACGCGGTCGACTGCAGCGCCGATGGCTGGCGCCTCGCGGACAGGCGCTCCTCTTCTCGCTCATCTTCTACCCCAGCTTTGACGCCCGCGATGCGTTTCTCCTCACCATGCTCGGCAGCCTAGCCTGTATGCGCGCTATCGAGGAGCAGACCGGCCTGCGCCCGGAGATCAAGTGGCCCAACGACCTCCTCCTCAACGGGAAAAAGCTCGCCGGGATGCTGAGCGAGCTCGGCCACGTCGGCGACCGGCTCTACGCCGTCCTTGGCATCGGCATCAACGTCAACGTAGACCCGGCAGCATGGCCACAGCTGCGCCAGCAGGCCACAAGCCTCCGTGAGGTGCTTGGCCACCCGGTGCCGAGGCGTCCCCTGCTGCAGGCGATCCTCCGACACATCGAGGCCGGCTACGACCGCCTGCGCACGGGGATCTCCCCGTTCGAAGAGTGGGCAGCAAACCTGGGCACCCTCGGGCGGTCGGTCCAGGTAACGACCACCGAAGGTACCTTCGAAGGCGAGGTCAGCGGCGTCGACCCGGATGGGGCCCTTCGCGTGACCCTGCCCGACGGCACGACCCGCCGCGTCATCGCCGGGGATGTCGAGAGCCTGCGCACGCAGGGCAGTAGCTGACACCGCTCCAGGGCCACCGCGCCGCCGGGCGGCGCCCACCGGCCAGCCGATGCCTTCCTGCCCGACGCTTCCAACCGGCCCCCCGGAGGAATCGCTTGGGCGTTCGCTTCAGATGGTACTCGGGCGATCCCTCGGAGATAGCCTCGCCACAGCCCGCACCGCCCCCCGGGCGACGCCTGCGGACGCTGGCCGCCTTCCTTGTCGTGCTCGGTACAGTCGGCGGGGGCTTCTACTGTCAGGCCCGACAGGGCCTCTCGGCTGCGCGAGCCGCTCTTCAGGCGCAGGTAGACAGTGAAGTCCTCGCACTCCAGGCTGGCCAGCCCCAGGCCCTCTACGACCTTCTCGACAGTCGCTACGCCCCGTGGCTGCGCTACCACCAGCAGTGCTTCGCCCGGGAGGCAGCCTGGTATGCGGCACGGCCGGGCGCGCGCGTCATCGTGGAGGCCGTGCAGCTCGCCTCGGACCGGGCCGTGGCCCGGCTCAGGCTTTGGGAAGACGGCGAGCGGACCGACTGCGTCGCCTACTGGCACTTCCGCCGGGTGGACCGGCAGTGGCGTCACACACCGCCTACCCTGGAAGCCTGGGGCGCACCGGTAGCGCTGGACACCGCCCATCTCTCGCTCCTGGCTCAGGGGCCCGACCGCAGTCTGGTGGCCGAGGTTGCACCGGACCTCGAGGCATTCTGCGCGAGGCTGCTGCGCTTCTATGGGGGCGACCAGGAGGTCGCCGGTCTGGAAGAGCGGATCGCCATCCGCGTGTTGCCCTACGGTGCGAGTGCCGACGGAGGCAGTATCGTGCCGTCCCCGCACCTCGCCCTCGAGCTCTGGTCGGCCAGCGAGCGACGGGCCATCCTCTCCCGCGATCTCCGACTGGCCATTGCGCGGGCCGTCTTCAGCAGCCTGCTTGGCAGCTCACGCCCCCTCGTTCGGGACCGATGGCTTGTGGAAGGCCTGGCGACCTTCCATGCAGAGGCCTGGGTCCCAGAGTGGTACGGCGCCCTGCGGCGGAGCCTGGCAGATGGCAGCTACCGCCAGTACCTGAGCCTCGAGGCGTCCGGCACTATCAGCCGGCCCCGCGAGTTGCGGAGCCTTCCTCCAGACACGCAGTCGACCCGGCCCCTCGCCTATGCCCTGGGCGAGTTCCTGACCACACGTTACCCCCGCGAGCAACTCCGAGCGCTGCTTCGGGCCATCGCCTCCGGCACCCCTGGCTGGACGGCTGTGGAGAGCGTCCTCGGCATCACCCGGCGTGACTTTGAGGCGGCCTGGCGCCTGCACCTTGAGGAGCGCTACGGCTCCTGAGCAACCGGATTCTCGGCCATCCTCAATACTCTTGACATCTGACTGAAGATTCCTCACCTACCTTATTGACTTTTTGCAGCATCTGTGCTATGATGTTCATAGGCAAGTCTGGCATGGGGCGAACTGTCGGCCCCATCGGGCATCAGGTAGTGCCAGGAGAGATGCCATGAACCCGGTCATCGGTCGTTGCCCCATCTGTCGGGACACGCTCGAGGTCGTTCGCCTGTACTGCCGCCACTGCGACACGGCGATAGAGGGCCACTTCTCGCTGGGCCGCTTCTACCAGCTCAGTCCGGAGCAGCTCCAGTTCGTGGAGACTCTGATCCGGTGCGAGGGCAAGCTGAACCGGGTTGGAGAGGAACTCAACCTCTCCTACCCGGCCGTGCGCTCGCGCCTCAATGAGGTCATCCGCGCCCTTGGCTACGAGGTGCGCGACGAGAGCACCGCAGTAGCAGAGCGTCGCCGCGCCGTGCTGCAGGACCTGGCCGATGGCAAGCTGACCCCCGAGGAGGCGCTGCAGGCCCTTTCCAACATCTAAGCTCTTTTCAGCCCACGCCCACGGTGCTATACTACACCCCGCTGAACGGCTACCACATGCTTGCTGCGGACACGTAGCCGGCCGGAGGTAGGATGACCCCTGGATCTCCTGGCGCGGGGCGCGATGAGGGCCACGTGCGGCCCGTCGATCCGGGACGCGACATGGCCGCCATCGCCGACCTGATCGAGATCGCCTTCCGGGGTGAGTTGGACCAGGTCGGGCGGGGCATCGTGGCCGAGATGCGGCAACTGGCCATGCTCGGCCCCCTGCTCACAGTTGTGGAGCAGATAACGACCTTTCCCGGCGGCTTTGTCTGGGAGCAGGACGGCCGCCTTATAGGCAACGCCAGCATCAGCCTGGAAGACGCCGCCTCCGGGCGGTGGTTCATGAGTAACGTCGCCGTGCATCCGGACTATCAGGGGCGTGGCATCGGACGCCGCGTGGTTGAGGAGGCTTTGGAGGCAATCAGACGACACGGCGGGCGGCAGATCGTCCTGCAGGTGCGCGTGGATAACGAGCCGGCGCAGCGCCTCTACCGCCGTCTGGGCTTTGAGCGGTTCGACACCGTCGTCGAGCTGCTCCGGCCGGGCCTCCTGCCGTTCCCGGCCCAGCCCGACATCCACCTGCGCCGCCTCGGCATCGGCGACTGGCCGGCACTGCTGGAGCTGGCGCGAGCGGCGACCCCAGCCGCCGTACAGCGCGTGCGGCCGCTCGGGCCAGGCTCGTTTCACCCCCCACTGAGGCAGCGCATCGGCGAGTGGCTGGAAGGGCTTCTGGTCGGACGGCTCAGCGGACGATGGGCCGTGCAAGACGGGCGCGAGTTCCTCGGTGTGGTGAGTCTGCTCGCCGACCACGGACGCCGGGCCGCACGGCTGGACCTCGCCGTCCGCCCGGACGCGAGGGGCAGGCTCGAAGGCCCGCTGGCCGACGCCGGGCTGGCGATGCTGGGCCGGTGGGGCGCTCGCTCCGTGGCTGCGAACGTCTCGACGGGCCACCCCGAAGCCTTGCAGGCCCTACGGGAGCGGCACTTTCTGCCGGGGCGCAGGCTGGACCAACTGGTCCTCTGGCTCCGATAGCTCACTCTGACAAAGCGGGATCGCCCCGGGCGCCACACCCTGGCCTCGGGATATGGGCACAGGTCTCGCCATGCCGGCGGGAACGCATGAGGGGCCATAAGGAGGCAGACAATGGCTACCACAGAAGAGCGCATGCAAATCCTCAGGATGATCGAGGCACGGCAGATCACGGCCGAGGAGGGAGGCAGGCTGCTGGATGCCCTCGACCGAACGGAGCGGGAAGCACCGGCCGGGCAGGGCCGACCGTCCCGCTGGTTCCGAGTGCGCGTGACGGACCTGCGTACCGGCAAGCAGAAGGTGAACGTGAGCATCCCCCTTGGCCTGGTCGAGGTGGGGCTGAGGCTGGGAGCACGCTTCGCGCCGAACACCGAGGGCATCGACCTGGATCAGATCGCCAGGGCCATCCGCGAAGGAACTGAGGGGCGCATCGTCGACGTAGAGGATGAAGAGAGCGCGGAGCACGTCGAGGTCTACATCGAGTAGGCTTTCAGCCCGTAGCCGACCCGCTCACCCCCAAGGAGGTTCGCCCATGCGCAGGCTCCTGCTTCGTCTGCTCATCAACGCCGTAGGGCTCTACATCGCCGTCCAGCTTCTGCAGCCGGGCCTGCGCGCCTCGGGCGGCTGGCTCTCCTATGTGATCGTGGCGCTCATTCTCGGTCTTGTGAACGCTCTGGTGAGGCCGATCCTGGCCCTGATCACCAGCCCCATCATCATTCTGACGCTCGGGCTCTTCACCCTGGTGATCAACGCGTTGATGCTCTGGCTCGCCGGGGCCATCAGTTCGGCAGTAGGGGTCAGCTTCGAGGTGCAGGGGTTTGTGCCAGCGTTTCTGGGCGCACTGGTCCTCAGCGTCGTCAACTGGGTCTTCTCCTGGTTCATAGGTGACCTCCGCAGGCGGTAGGGCGACACCCTCGAGCCAGGCTGCGCTTGGTCGCCACCTTGAGTTTGGCCTTTTCAGGTCCTCGTTTCCTGATCACATGCTCCAGCGCTCGTGGAGGGTGGTATGGCGCCCCTCGGG